>CABSKZ010000313.1 GCA_902478395.1 uncultured Eubacteriales bacterium
ATACAGGAGGGTTCATATTTCTTCAAAACAATCGTATTTCCGTCGACATAAATTTCCAAAGCGTCTTTTTCAGCAATATCGAATGTTCTTCTCAGCTCGATCGGCAGGACGATTCTTCCCAATTCGTCTACTTTTCTGACAATACCTGTTGATTTCACGATTATCACTCCTTTGTAAATTTTGGTAAGTTATTACCAACTTCTGTTTATTATAATACCATATTTGCTAATTTTCGTCAACACATTTTGACATATTTCATAAAATAAAGCATAAAAAGTGCATATTTTCGCAAAAAAAGGTCGAAATTGCATGTTTCTTGTATTATATGGAAAAACATGGAATCAATTTTTGTTTTTTGTCAGCAGTATTTTTGAAAGTGGGACGGGCTAACTCCAAAGTATTTTTTAAACATTCTGGAGAATAGAAATGGGTCCTCATATCCGCACATTGCGGCAGTTTGTGCAATCGGAAAATCGGAATTTAAAAGAGCGGCGGCGTGCTCCATGCGGGTTTTAATTAGATATTGCTGTATAGTGATTCCTGTTTTCTGCTTGAAAACCCGTGAAAGGTAACGCCGGTCCAAACCGATGGAGTTTGCTAAATCTTCAATGCAAATTTTACTCATATAGTTTGAGCGGATATAGTCGCACACTGTTTTTTCATAATTATTGCTTTTTGTTCCCTTTTCGAATAGAATGCAGTATATGGAAAAAAGCCTGGAGGCAATAAACGCTTCCTTGGTATTGTGAAGCGTTTTGCAGTCCATCATTTCAAAAAAAGTGTTGTCGGGAAACGGCTGTACGGGTGGATTCAAAGACATAAATTGTTCCGCTAGCCGGCCGTTAAAGCCAACCCAGATATAATCCCACGGTTTTTCTTTATCCGCAGTATAGGTCGTTACTTCACCCGGCAGAATAATAAATAACTCCCCCTTTTTTACGGGATATTGATTTCCGTTCTTATAGAGAATTCCATTTCCTTTTATGACATAGTGAATCAGCACGTGTTCACGGATTGCAGGGCCAAAGGAGTGACCGCCTTCGCAATTCTCACGGCCAAGAATTAAGGGATTCAGGTCCGAAAAGCCGCTGTTTGTAAGCGGGATATCTTCTATCATCTTATTCACCTCAGGTTCCATTATACCATGTTTGTGTTACATGAAGCAATGGAATTTGCTGATTTTTTGTGGTATAGTAAGCACAAAATTACAGGACTATTGGAGGTTACTATGGTTAAAATTGCTTTTGTAGGCGCGGGAAGTACGGTCTTTGCGAAAAATGTTCTGGGAGATGTGATGCTGTCTGGTACATTGAGCGATTCGGAAATTGCACTTTATGATATTGACGGGGAACGGCTGGAAGAATCCTACCAGCTGCTGAGTGCGATTAACAAAAACAGCAATGAAAACAGGGCAGTTATCAAAACGTATTTGGGTGTGGAAAACCGGAAGGACGCATTCCGTGACGCTTCGTTTGTCGTAAACGCGATACAGGTTGGCGGATATGAGCCAAGTACGGTCATCGATTTTGAAATTCCTAAAAAATATGGTGTACGCCAGACCATTGCAGATACTTTGGGAATCGGCGGTATTTTCCGTGCGCTCCGTACAATACCGGTGATGGAAGGAATCGCGCGGGATATGGAAGAGGTTTGCCCAGATGCGTGGTTCTTGAATTACACGAACCCAATGGCGATGTTGTCCGGCTATATGCAGCGGTACACCAAGGTAAAAACCGTCGGACTCTGCCACAGCGTACAGGTATGCGCGGAGCATCTTTTGAAAGCGCTGGATATGGAAACGGAAGGCGTTGTGGACAAAATTGCGGGGATTAACCATATGGGCTGGCTGCTGGAAATTCGGGACAAGGATGGAAACGACCTGTATCCTCTGATACGTGAAAAGGCTGCCGCAAAGAATGCGGGAGAAAAGCATAACGACATGGTAAGGTTTGATTATATTAAACATCTGGGGTACTACTGTACGGAAAGCAGTGAACACAACTCCGAATATAACATGTTCTATATCAAGCCGAATTATCCGGAGCTAATCGAAAAGTTTAACATTCCGCTTGATGAATATCCGCGGCGCTGTGTCTCCCAGATAGAAAATTGGAAAAAGCAAAAAGAGGAATTGTTTAACGGCGGAGAAATCACCCATAAGCGGAGCCATGAATACGCTTCCTATATTATGGAGGCAATGGTGACCAACCGGCCCTATAAAATTGGTGGTAACGTATTAAACACTGGTCTCATTACAAACCTGCCGCAAAATGCCTGCGTTGAAGTTCCCTGTTTGGTGGATGCCTGCGGGGTAACGCCTACGGTAATCGGCGATCTGCCGCCCCAGCTTGCGGCTATGAATAATTCCAACATCCAGGTGCAGCTGCTGACCATCGAAGCGGCGGTTACGAAAAAGCGCGAGCATGTTTACCATGCGGCCATGATGGATCCGCATACCGCTTCCGTATTATCGATTGACGATATTGTGAAAATGTGTGACGAAATGATAGAGGCGCATAACCAGTCCGGTTTCAAAGTTCTGTATTAAGCGTTTCCGTGGGATTGTTATCACAGATAAATCATATTGCAAAAACGAAAGGGCCGCTTCTGTGGTCCTTTCGTTTTGCAAAATTTTCGGCTGTGGCCCAAAGCCCGATTCGTTCGGTTTAAAAAAGAGGATTGATAACGGGAAACCAGGGTGATACAATAAGGAAGAAAGGGGTGTAATACAATGAGCGAAATCGAGACATTACGGGAATGGATTCAGCAAAGTGACAACATTGTCTTTTTTGGCGGGGCAGGTGTTTCAACTGAAAGCGGTATTCCAGATTTTCGCAGCGTCGACGGCTTGTATCATCAGCACTACCGGTATCCGCCGGAAACTATCCTGAGTCACACGTTTTACGAGCAAAATACGGAGGAATTTTTTCGGTTTTACCGGGACAAGATGATCTGCCTGTCCGCGAAACCAAATCCGGCGCATACTGCGCTGGCAAACCTTGAAAAACAGGGCAAACTCCGTGCGGTGATTACACAGAACATTGATGGACTGCATCAGGCTGCCGGCAGTAAAAATGTGCTGGAGCTGCATGGAAGTATTCACAGAAACTTTTGTGAACGCTGCGGCAAATTCTATGGTATTCAGGCGGTTACGGAAAGCACGGGAATACCGGTATGCGACTGCGGTGGGACTATCAAGCCGGATGTCGTATTATATGAGGAAGGATTGAATGAGAATACGATTGACGAATCGGTGCGGTATATCAGCAGCGCGGAGATTTTGATAATCGGAGGAACCTCCCTCGCGGTATATCCGGCGGCCGGATTAGTGACGTATTTCCGGGGCAAGCGCCTTGTCGTCATCAATAAAACGCCGACGCCAATGGACAGCCGGGCCGATCTTTTGCTATCAGGCAAAATCGGAGAAACGCTTTCTGAAGTGGTGCGAGTGTAGAAATTGCATAGAAAACCAAGTTATTCACCGTTGTAATTCAGACATGCGGAGTCTATAATTTTATATGAAAATAAATTATAGATTTAAAGGAGCAATTGAAATGAGTAAACTATCGGAACTGCTTGAATATCTGGAAACGCATCTGAATGAAGAGCACCTGGAGCATTCGTTGGAACTGCACAAAAAGGCGATGACCTGCCAAACAGTCCCCCGGCTCCCGCTCCGGTCAAATTTTCCGCTGGAGGAAGCAAATCTGCCGCTGGACATTACGCCGTATCCCTATGAGGAAACGTATGAGGATATGGAAAAGATGATGTTCAATGAATTGCTTCCCGCTCTGATGTGTACAGAACTACAGGACGACAGCTTCCCGATGATTCGCGCAAACTACGGCGTAGCGACAATGCCGTCCCTGTTCGGAGCAAAGAGCCAGATAGTCAATGGGAACTGTCTCTTATACACATCTGACGCTGCCG
>CABSKZ010000314.1 GCA_902478395.1 uncultured Eubacteriales bacterium
GTTCTCGGAGGTTTCCGCCTTGGAAACGCGCGGATTGGCGCCGCTTTCGGCAGTAATGATATTCGCGCCGGAGGTATAGCCCAGTTTGTTCGGCTCGTGGACGCCCATATACTCCATGGTTTCCGTAGTAAAGGAGGCCAGCGCGATGACCGCGACAATCTGCGCTAACCGGGTTTCGCTGATTTGTCCGCGGCCTGCGAGCGGAGAGCCGGGAACTGCCACGCGGCGCATGGCGGCATGTTGGGTACAGCCAAGATCAATGCCGATGAACATATTTTCAATCAGCTGCTCCGGCGTGTGCTCCGGGCCGATTGGCTCGCAGCAGGTATACAGCTCAAGCCCTGCCGACAGGGCGTTTTCCATAGTTTTTATCCTGCTTTTGGGGTCTAAATCGGTGTCCTCGCCTTCCCCAATCCGGCAGACGTGGTAGATGCCTGTCACACCGGCTTTTTTGATTTCCGTCATCGTATCTCGGTCAGAATCGCCCATATTGACCCAAATCTGGGTGGTTTCCGGCGCGGTTTTGCGTGCTAGTCGGATGGCGTCCAGAAGAAAATCGAGGTCATAGTCGTGCATCGTCATCAAATACAGACCGTACAAGTCGCCTGCGTCGCAGAAACTTTTGATTTTTGCGGTCAGCTCATCGGTTCCCATCCGATGTGGTGCAAGTTCCGTATGCTCCTTTCCGAAGGTGCAGAATTTGCAGTTTCCGCTGCAACCAGAAATGTCGATGCCGATTTGTCCGAGGATAATAGCAGAATTGTCATTTCCGCGTCGGATAATATTATTTGCCACGGCCCGGAGCAGATATGCGTCTAAAGAGTTTTCATCCAGCTCCAGAAGAAATTTACACTCAGCCTTGTTTGGAGACACGCCGCTCTGTGCACGGTCCAGTATTTCCAGCAATTTTTTGTTATTGGTCATCTATTACACATCCTTGTTCTGATAATTTGGTTTCGATATCCTTTTGCAGGCGGCCGATGCTATCGCGGTATTCGGCTAGTGTGGTTCGCCACCGCGCAAGGCAGCTCAGGCCTTCCGAAGTAACCGAATAAATGCGGCGAGGTTTGGAGGTGGACATAGTGTCCAAATCCGAGGCCAGCAGGCCATTTTCTTCCATTTTTTTCAGGGTCCGGTACAGCCCCGTCGGATCGATCGCCCCGGCAACGCCGGTTCGGCGGTTATACTCCTTTAAAATGGAAAAACCGTGCATCGGCTGGCCGCAGAGCAGCATTAGGATTTCCGGCTGAATGAATCGATCCAGAAAATCTCCTTTACAGGCACATTTTCCCGTTTTCATACGTCCACTCCTTATATTAATATTTGCAATATTTTATTTAATAATTGAGAGTTGTGATAAATATTATATTAGATATCGTCTAGTATCGTACCATACTTTATTTGTGGTGTAAATATGAAAATATCACCATTAATATTAAATTTCTCATATTATTTTTTGTAAAACAAATTGAGAAAATAGTTTTTTATTATGATTGGGAGACAAGAATCGGGCTAGAAAAATATTCGGAGAGATACGTGAAGCAGAAAACAGATGCTGTACTTTTTCTATTGAAAAAATTATTTAATTTAGATGAAACAGCTTTTCCAATTCCGGCCTTGCGTGGAAATAAAATCAACTGATGAAAACGCGAGCATTACATTATTATAAATTGTAAATGACATTCTGTTGCATGTTGAAAATATTTGTGGTAGAATGAAGATAACTCGTTGGCAGAATGAAACAGTATGTCTCAATATAGGAGGTCATTTTTATGCTACAGGTGGCGTTGGTAGGTGCATGGCACGTTCATTTCAATCAGTATGCACAGGAGGTATCGGGCCGGGAGGACTGTACCGTAACTGCGTTATGGGATGATGATGAAGCACGGGGCAGGGATGCGGCCCAGCAATACGACTGCGTATTCGAGCCCGACTATGATAAACTGCTTGCGCGTGAGGATGTTGAGGCGGTAGTGATCGCGTCCGCAACAAATCAACACGTAGAACTAATAGGGAAAGCGGCAGAAGCCGGAAAACATATTTTCACGGAAAAAGTGTTGTGTTTTACCACCGGAGAAGCGGAGGAACTGCGGAACTCGGTTAAAGAGAACAATATACAGTTTTGCATTTCGTTTCCATGGAGGACGAGGCGGGAACTGATGTATGCGAAAAAGGTTCTGGATGAGGGAATTTTGGGAGAAGTAACCTATGCAAGAGTGCGCAACGCCCATAACGGAGCGTCGAAAGGATGGCTGCCGGATCACTTTTTCGATGAAAAGGCTTGCGGCGGCGGGGCAATGATGGATTTGGGGACACACCCCATGTATCTGCTGACCTATCTGCTTGGAAAGCCAAATGCGGTAACTTCAGTATTTACATATGTCACCGGCAGGGAAGTCGAGGACAATGCGGTTACCATCATGGAATTTGAAAACGTAATTGCCTGTGCGGAAACGGGATTTGTTTCGTCAAACGACCCGTTTTTCATGCAGCTCAGCGGAACGCTGGGAACCCTGTATTGGGGCGGTGCGCAGGATGGCGTTGTGGTTAATACCGGAGAAGGATTTATCGCGGCGGATTCCTGGGGAGAGCAGATGAAGAAGCCCATTGACCAATGGGTCGACGGAATTTTGTACGGCGGAAAAATTGAGTTTGGTATTGACGACGCGGTGATGTTGACAAAGGTTATGGAAGCCGCTTATCAATCCTTTCGGGAACATAAGCGGGTAGAGTTATAACACGGACAACCGGCTGCCGGTTCTAAAAGACATTTGTTGGGATTTGTTTTCGGATAGGATTGGATTCAGTCAGGATATGCGACATACATTTAAATAATGAAAAAGCGGCGGTTTTCCGCCGCTTTTTTGCGTTTATTCGTCTGCCGGGCTGTCAGTTTCCGGAGCCGGGTCAGGGGTTGGGTCCGGTGTCGGAGCGGGAACGGGTTCTTCCGGTTCGTTTGGAAGAACGCCGTAGATATTATATTTCCGGTAATATTCCTTCTTTTCACTATCCTTATAAACTGCGGATTTGTTTTTTTGTAAAAGCTGCGTAATCGCGTACATATCAATCCAGATTTCATTATTGCCTTCCTTCTGGGTTGCCTCATCAAAAATCAACTGCATCCCGTAATGCAGATGCGGGGTGTTGATATTGTTGATATTTTCTTTCGAGCTGTATCCTGTCATTCCTAGATAGCCGATGACATCTCCCGCTTTGACGACTTTACCTTCATACATATCGTTGTAGGGGTGGTCCTTGCGCAGGTGCGCGTAGTAGTAATACCGTTTTTGGTCAAAGCTGCGGATGCCGATGCGCCATCCGCCATACTGATTCCAACCGACACATTCCACCACACCTGACTCAACAGCGATAATCGGTGTGCCGACGCTGCCCATCAAATCGTGTCCCAAGTGTTTGCGCTTATAACCGTAAGAACGAGAGGAACCGAAGTCATCGTAATCGCTGAAACTGTAACCACGGGCAATTGGAGAGAAAACCTTAAAGCCATATTTCTTCTGCCGGGTAATGATTTCCGGGTTGTCCTTATTTGGCACTTCAATTTCGTATTCCCCGACAAAGCCGTCCAGCACAGCGCCGTAGGCCTCGCGAAAATAAGGATAGTTTTTCAGCTTTTCCGTCAGTTCTTCCATCGTTTTTCCGCTCTCTAACTGCTGCGTCAGCTTTTTCAGATCCGCTGCGTTGTAGCGCTTCCAGTCGCCGCCATACTTGGTCGCGAGATAGGCGAGCAGTTCTACCCAGTTATGCCGGACCTCTTTTTCGTGGGACTTTATATCAGCGTTTAAGGCGGCCTCCAGTGCGTTATATGGCACATTGAAGTCCACCCATTTGATGAATTTCTTTTCTTCTTTCTTTGTTATTTCAGTCTGTTCTTCGGTGCTTTCCGCGTTTTCATTGCTGACGAC
>CABSKZ010000315.1 GCA_902478395.1 uncultured Eubacteriales bacterium
CGCGTTTCCCAACCTGCGGTGTTGTCCGCGTTGCTGGTTATTCAGTTGTTTGGGATTGTGATCCCACCCCCGTATTTCTCCTAAAGAGCACCAAAAGGAGCGCTGCGGCCATTATTCGGCCGCAGCGCTCCTTCATTACTTTTCATGGTGCGCTTCGGAATATTCTGTTGCCGGCAGGATTTCCTGCTGTGTTTCACATGATAACACTAGAACAAACGTTTGTCAATGGACATTTGCAAAAAATTTCTCTTGCTGCTGCTTCTGAATCGAATCGATTCTACTGTGTTATGGTATTCCGTAGTTTCGGTCAACAGTAGCGGAGGCAGTCTAAATGCTGAAAACGGATGATTGTTTGTGCTACACCTCAAAAAGTATCACCTATACGGTATATCCCGAATTCCTGATGTCCAAGGGCTTCAGCCTTGCTCCTCTCGCCATTGGCGACAGCAAGCATTTTATCAAAAATCTCCTCGCTCATCTTATTTACGGATTTTCCCTCCGTAATGATTTTGCCGGCATTGATGTCAATATTGGTTGCCATTTTTTCATATGTTTCAGGATTTCCTGTGATTTTAATAACGGGTGCAATCGGACTGCCGGTAGGGGTTCCGCGTCCTGTGGTAAAGAGGATGAGCTGTGCTCCGCCTGCAATCATTCCTGTGATAGAATCAATATCTTCTCCCGGCGTATCCATAAAATACAGACCATGCTTCTTAGGATCAATGGCTTCGGCATACTCCAGAACACCGATGACTGGGCTTCGTCCTGCTTTGTGGATGCACCCAAGTGATTTTTCTTCGATGGTTGTAAGTCCGCCAGCTATATTGCCCGGTGTGGGCTGTGTCCCGCGAAGATCTACACCATAAAGCTTTGATTTATCTTCCACACGCTTTACCATGGCAGTAAGCTTTTCTCCCAGTTCCCTGGTCACACAGCGTGCTGCCACTAAATGTTCTGCACCTATAAGCTCTGTGGTTTCGCTGAGGATGCTTGTACCTCCAAGCTTTATCAGCTTATCAGAAACCACGCCTACAGACGGATTCCCTGCAATACCACTAGTAGGATCGCTTCCTCCGCATTCCAGCCCTAAAACAAGTTCGCTGATATCAAATGCAGTCTTGCTCTGGGCTGTAATTTCTTTAAGCATTTTTGCGGCAATTTCTGCACCTTTTGCAATACAGCCCAATGTACCGCCGCACTCCTGAATAACAACTGTTTCAACAGGTTTTTTACTTTCGCGGATCTTATTCGCTACGATCTCCGGCTGAATGCCTTCACAGCCAAGACTGACTACAAGAACTGCTCCCACGTTAGGATTTTTGCCGAAACCAACCAGAGTGCGGACCGTCTGAAGATAATCTGCACCCACCTGACAGCATCCATGCTGATGCGGAATTGCAACTGCGCCCGGCACTAAAGCGGCTATTCTTTCCGCAGTATCGCTGGAACAAACTGATGTTGGTAAAATCAACAAATGATTTCTTATCCCAAACGTACCGTTTTCTCTTTTATATCCCATTATCTTCATATTTTTCTCTTCCTTTAGCGGTCTCCACGACCTCTGCTTGATTCTAAGTTCTGAATATGGACCCAATCACCTATCTGAATATCGCGGCTGGCACTACCTATACTCTCCCCATATTTTACGACTGTGTTTCCGGCTTTTATTTCTGCAATTGCAATTTTATGATATGCAGGAACATCATGGGTTGCCTTGATTTTTACTCCATCAACATTGATTATTTCTCCAGAATCTAGATGCCGGAGCATTGTTACCACATTATCTCTGTCAGTCATGCGCACGTAGTTTTTCATCTTTTTCATTCCTTTCAAACATCTGTTTTTTAATTCGCGTTTTTATCTAATACCCTTTTTTAAGCAAAAACTTCTAATGTATTTTCGAATTTGGATTCCTATCTACAAATTGCAACCGAAACGCCGTCTGGAAGCACGGTAATCTCACCAGAACCTGCCATGTCCAGCGCTTCTGCGAGCGTTGGTGCGTATTCCATTTTCATATCCGAAATTCTTTGCTGCATTTGCGGTCTTGTAACAAAAATCACGCGGTGCCGCATTAGAATGCGGCAGAGAATCTGTGTCTGCCACTGATCGGGGAGAGTTTCTCCCTGCGGTGTCTGCGAGAACCGGCGATACAGTTGCACGGGGGAGGCGCAGTTGCACATGTCCCGGTAAAACTGCGAGCCTCCCACGCCGTCAGCCATTTCCGCGCACATAATAATCGTTGCACCCAGCTTTGCGGTAGCCTCTGCGGCGGTCAGACCTTTGACGCACTGGTAGAGATTCTGATCGAGCGGCGCGCCGCCGTTCGTTGTGACGATAATATCGCCCGGGATAGCCGGGGCCTGACAATACTGCCGCAAAAACCGCACGCCGGCCTCGTGCGCCTGCTCAAAATCACCCGCAAAGGCGGCGACAGTTTGCTTATGCTCATTGATAACTACATTCACGATGTAAGCAAGACCGGCCATGCGCGCGGCAGCAACCATATCTTGGTGAATCGGATTATCGTCCAAGATTCCTGTTCTTGCATGTGTGTCGGCGATGAACGCGCCGCAGTGATTGCCGAACACAGTCTGTCGGGCGCAGATGCCGGGCAGGACACTCTTTCTCCCGCCGGAAAATCCCGCAAAAAAATGCGGCTCGATGAAACCCTCAGCCAGAAGCAGATCTGCCTCTGCCGCAACACGGTCGATAACAAGCGGCGCGCCGGAGGGAAGAATACCGATTTGCACGTTTTTCTGCGTGTCAAACGCGTCATGTACGACAATTTGTTCCTGGTCTGCAATCTGCTCACCGAGCTTCAACCGAAGTTCTTCGGTAGTTGTCCCACGATGGCATCCGGTTGCAACCAGAAGAGTGATTTGGATATCCGGGCTTCCGGCGCGCAGCTCATGAAGCATGTGCGGGAGAATATCCCGACTGGGAACTGGACGCGTATGATCGCTGATGATGATAACAGCGTTCTTCTTTCCCACTGCCAGCTCTGCAAGTGTGGCAGAGCCGATTGGATGGCGCATCGCCTCCTGCACCAGCGTCTCCCCGGCGGCAAGGGGTTTCCTACTGGAAAGTCTGGATGAAATGATGCGGTCGGACGGGGCATCAAATGGGATTGTTGTATGCCCATAGGGCAATTGTATTTGCATATAAGGTCTCCTCCTGACATTTTGCTTTGCAGCGTGACACGTAAATTACCGCATCTTTTTTAAAACGTTTTAAAATAAAGGAAATGAAATACTGCATACTTCTCTGCTCTGTGCGTGGGAGCGTGGCAGAGGGAAAAGTATGCAGCACGGGTTACTGATATTGAAACTCGAGCATTTCGTTGATACATCTCCGGTGAAAATCTCGGAATTCCTCAGATTCTCCTTCACCGAATTCGGTTTTCAGGAAAACATCGACCATTTCAAGTGCCTGCGGCACCGGCGTATAGAACGCACCGAGCGCCAGAACATTGCAGCCGTTAGCGACGCGGCTGCGCCGGGCGGTTTCCACACTCTCACAGACGGCGCAGAAAACCTTTGGAAACTTTCCGGCGGCAATATGAACACCCATGCCGCTACCGCAGACGAGGATCGCGCGCGGATACAGCCCGTCCTGGATGGCGCGGCCAACACGGTAGCCGGCGGTGTGATAGCTGAGCGGATGGTTTTCATCTGTCATACCCAGATCGTCTACCTCGTAGCCACGCGATAAAAGATGTGATTTTATGGCCTCTTTTAATGAAAAACCTGCAAAATCAGAACCAATTACGAGCCTGTCTGACATAAGAAAATCCCTTCTTCTATTTAATACCTTGCCTTATTTTATACCATCCTGACCGATTTGACAATTCTGTTGTACGATCTTTTTCAACAAAAAAACTCTGCACTTTTTGTGGAT
>CABSKZ010000316.1 GCA_902478395.1 uncultured Eubacteriales bacterium
GAAGAAAAAATGCGCGGGGAGTGAGCAATTTGCTGACTGAAAAGAGACAGGAAGCGATTTTGAAAATAGTCGATGAAAGAAAAGCCGTAACGGTCACGGAGCTTTCCGAGCAACTGGATGCGTCCGAATCCACCATCCGGAGGGATTTGACTGCGCTGGACCGGGAAGGGCGGCTGAAGAAAGTCCATGGAGGGGCGACGGCCCTAGGTGGATATTACAGCACGAAGGAAGACGCAATGCCGGAGAAATATTCCATGAATGTGGAAGAAAAACGGGAAATCGCCCGGTATGCCGCAACGCTGGTACACAAGGACGAGCTGGTTTATCTCGATGCGGGAACAACGACTGAATATATGGTGGATTATCTGACCGAAAAAGCCGCCGTTTATGTGACAAACGGGATTCCAATTGCCCGAAAATTAGCACTTCGGGGATTTTCTACTTATATTATAGCGGGCCGCATTAAGCCGGCTACGGAATCTGTAATCGGCAGCGAGACGGCGGACAGCCTGCGGCGGTTCAATTTTACCGTCGGTTTTTTCGGAACGAATTGTGTAAGCGCGGAAAACGGCTTTACCACACCGGACATTGCGGAGGCAAGGACGAAAACCAGCGCAATGGCGCGGTGCCTGCGGAAATTCGTTTTGGCAGATGCGGGCAAATTCGGCAAAGCGGCCCCGGTGACCTTTGCAAAGCTGGGAGAGGCTGTTATTATCACATCACAGCTGGAAGACCGGGCAATCCGGCATAAAACGGAAGTAGTGGAGGTGTTGCAGGATGGTCTATACCGTGACGTTTAACCCCAGTCTCGACTATATAGTCAAAGTGCAAAAATTGACGTTGGGAATGGTAAACCGGACAGAATCGGAACAGGTATATCCCGGGGGGAAAGGTATCAATGTTTCAATTGTTTTGAAAAATTTGGGGATTGAAAGCAAGGCGCTGGCATTTTCCGCAGGGTTTACCGGCAGGGAAATAGAACGGCTGGTTTCGGAAAGCGGCTGTCAAACCGATTTCATAGAAATCGGGGGAGGCTTGTCCCGTATTAACGTCAAAATCAAAGCCGAACAGGAGAGCGAAATCAACGGACAGGGGCCGGAGATTCTGCCGAAACATCTGGAGGCGCTGTTTTGCAAACTGGACGCACTGACGGCGGACGATATTCTCGTTTTAGCTGGCAGCATTCCGAATACGCTCCCTGCGGATATGTATGAGCGTATACTGGACCGGCTGAAGGGCAGGAAGATCCGAACGGTGGTGGATGCAACACGCGATTTGCTGAAAAACGTGCTGCCCTTTCATCCGTTTTTAATCAAGCCGAACAACCATGAGCTGGGAGAACTGTTTGGGCGCAGGCTGCAAACAGATGCAGAAATTGCCGAATGCGCGAAGCGGCTTCAAGAACAGGGAGCACGGAATGTTCTGGTATCTATGGCGAAGGACGGAGCGATTCTGGCTTCAGAAAACGGGGAGATTCGAAAATGTCTGCCGCCCGACGGAAAAGCAGTGAATTCCGTAGGCGCTGGAGATTCTATGGTTGCGGGGTTTCTTGCGGGATTTCTGCAAAGCGGAAGCTATGAGACCGCCTTCCGGATGGGATTGGCAGCCGGGAGCGCATCCGCGTTTTCGGACTGGCTGGCGACGGCAGATGAGGTAGAACAAGTGTTGGCAGGGTTCCAACACGAAACCATATTGTTGTGACATTTTATTTGAAGAATATAGAAAAGGAGGAAAAGACTATGCGTATTACTGATTTGTTGAATCCGAAAGGGATGGATTTAAACGCGAAGGCCCAGGGCAAGAACGAGGCGATCGACAAGCTGGTCGCTCTGATGGTGAACACTGGGAATATCAGCAACCCGGAGGAATACAAGCGGTGCGTCCTCGCGCGTGAGGAACAGGGCACGACCGGAATCGGCGAAGGTGTTGCGATTCCGCATGCAAAAACGCCGGTGGTAAAAGAGGCTGGACTAGCGGTGATGGTTGCGCCGGACGGCGTCGACTTCGAGTCGCTGGATGGCGAACCGGCAAAGCTCTTATTTTTAATCGCCGCACCGGATACTGAGGATAACATCCATCTTGATCTGCTTGGACGGCTTTCCGTACTGTTGATGGACGACGGATTCCGCAGTTCTTTGATACAGGCAAAATCCAAAGAGGAATTCTGCGAATTGATCGACGCGGCGGAAAAAGAGAAATTCGAAGAGGATGCGAAGGATGAAACACCTGCCGCCCAGGGCTATCGCTTCCTCGCTGTAACCGCATGCCCAACCGGAATCGCCCATACTTACATGGCAGCGGAAAGCTTGGAAAATGCCGCGAAAGAAATGGGCTATACGATAAAGGTGGAGACCAATGGCTCCGGCGGGGCAAAAAATGTTTTGACTTCGGATGAAATTGCGGCTTCGGACTGTATCATAATCGCAGCGGATAAAAATGTGCAGATGGCGCGTTTCGACGGGAAGCCTGTCATCCAGGTGGGTGTTTCCAAAGCGATCAATAAACCAAGGGAACTCATAGAAGAGGCAGCCTCCGGCAGCGTACCGGCCTACCATTATGACGGCAAGGGCGGGGAAGCGGAGGCAGCAGACGGACGGGAGAGCGCGGGAAGAAGAATTTACAAGCACCTGATGAATGGTGTTTCGCATATGCTTCCGTTTGTTATCGGCGGCGGTATCCTAATCGCTTTGGCGTTTCTGTTTGACAAATATGAGATTAACCCAGAAAACTTCGGAAAAAATACGCCCTTTGCCGCATTTCTGAAAACGGTGGGCGAAACGGCGTTTTCCTTTATGCTTCCGGTGCTGGCTGGATATATCGCGATGAGCATTGGAGACCGCCCGGCCCTTGCTGTTGGTTTCGTGGGCGGCGCGCTTGCCAACGCAGGCGGTGCGGGATTTTTAGGTGCATTGGTTGCAGGCTTTGCGGCTGGTTATCTTGTTGTCGGGATGCGGAAGCTGTTCGACCATCTGCCCGATTCTCTCGAAGGAACGAAACCTGTTTTGCTGTACCCATTTTTCGGTGTACTCATCATTGGAGCGGTGATGACATTGCTGATTAATCCGCCTCTGGCGGCGTTTAATGTCTGGCTGAGCGATGTCCTAAATCACATGAACAATACCAGCAAGCTGCTGCTTGGACTGGTTCTGGGCGGGATGATGAGCATCGACTTCGGCGGGCCGATTAACAAGGCGGCATATGTGTTCGGCACAGCGTCTATCTCACAGGGGAATTTTGATATCATGGCTGCAGTTATGGTTGGCGGTATGGTGCCTCCGCTTGCCATCGCGCTTTGCACAACCTTCTTCAGAAACAGGTTTACAAAGAAGGAACGCCAGTCCGGCATCACAAACTATATTATGGGACTGTCGTTTATTACGGAGGGGGCTATTCCCTTCGCCGCAGCGGATCCGCTGCGGGTCATTCCGGCTTGCGCGATTGGCTCCGCGGTTGCGGGCGGCCTGTCCATGGTGCTGAACTGCACGTTGCGCGCACCGCACGGCGGGATATTCGTGTTCCCGGTCGTTGGTAATCCGCTTTGGTATGTTGTGGCCCTGCTCGCAGGCTCCATCATCAGTATGATATTGCTCGCTATTTTCAAAAGACCAATCAAAGAGGAACAATAAAAGAGTTTGAAATGAAACGGCCCTTAAGATTGATATGGGTCCATATCAGAACTATTTCGGGGCAAATGCTTTGTAAACAATATCCAAATTCAAATAAAGGAGAATGACATCATGAAGGAATTTCAATATGTAATTACCGACAGGGAAGGAATTCACGCCCGTCCGGCAGGGCTGCTTGTGAAGGAGGCGGGAAAATATCAATCCTCCATCATGCTGAAAAAAGGAGATAAACAAGGAGACGCGAAGCGGATATTTGCGGTTATGGGTCTGGC
>CABSKZ010000317.1 GCA_902478395.1 uncultured Eubacteriales bacterium
GGATATGGAAGCCGTAGAAACACCGAAAATGCAGGGGAATTTGGACACCAATTTTCTGAAGCTGATTGCGGTTGCCGCAATGGCCATTGACCACGCCGGCGCCATCTTTTTCCCCGACATTGGTGTCTTCCGTATCATCGGCCGGCTCGCGTTTCCACTGTTCGCCTATTGTCTTGTAATTGGCTGCCTGTACACGCGCGACATTGGAAAATACGTACTTCGGCTCGGGCTGTTTGCGCTGATTTCCCAGCCCTTTTATGTGCTTGCGCACCATCCCTTTGACCTGATGCAAAATTTCTGGAATAATTTTTTTGTACTGAACATCTTTTTTACGCTTTTAGTAGGCGTGATTACCGTTTGGGGACTGAAGGAAAAAAACTGGCTTTTGTTTGCTCTGGGAATTCTAACCGCATGCTTTGTAAATATCGATTATGGCATAAATGGCATTTGTCTGATGGTCATCTTTTATCTTTGCCGCAAAAAACGATGGCTTTCGGCACTGCTAGCCGCTGTCTGGCTCATTCCCAGTCTGTTTTTCGGGATGCCGGACACCACGCTCTTTGGCCTGCGCTTTAACCGGCAGGGCCTGTCGGCGCTTGCACTCCCGCTGATATTTGTCCGCACCAGCTTTCATCCCAAAATCAATAAATGGTTTTTTTACCTGTTCTATCCTGGGCATTTTCTGGTTTTTTACCTAATACAGCTGTTCATACAGTAAGATAACAGGAGGTTGACATGCGTAATTTCAAAATGACAATTGAATATGACGGAACGCGGTACAACGGCTGGCAGCGGCAGGGCAATATCAAAAACACCATTCAGGAAAAGCTGGAAACCGTTCTCTCCCGCATGGCCGAACGGCCGGTGACCATCCATGGCTCCGGCAGAACGGACGCCGGCGTGCACGCGAGGGGGCAGGTCGCGAATTTTCATTTGCAAACCCGGCAGACTCCCGCTGATATTTTACAATACCTGAACACCTACCTGCCGGAAGACATCGGCGTCACCGCTGTTGAAGAAGTGCCGGAACGGTTCCACAGCCGCCTGAATGCGGCCTCAAAGACATATGTTTACCGCATTTGGAACAGCCCGCTTCCAAACGTGTTCATGCGGCGTTGGATGCTTTCTTTTCCACAGAAGCTGGACTTTTCCGCCATGCGGCGCGCTGCCGGATTTCTGCTCGGCACACACGATTTTATGGCCTTTTGTGCAAATAAACGCATGAAAAAGTCCACCATCCGGACGATTACCCATCTAGACATCGTGCAGGACGGTTCTGAAGTCCGCATTGCAGTCCGCGGGAGCGGATTTTTATACAATATGGTCCGCATCCTGTCAGGAACCCTGCTGGCGGTCGGAACAGGCGCTTTACAGCCGGAGGAAATTCCAGCAATTCTGGAATCTAAAAACAGGGAAAATGCTGGTCCGACTCTTCCGGCCAAAGGACTGATTCTATGGGAGGTTGCGTATTGAGGAACGACGCCGGCGGCCCATTTTCCATGTAATTTATCATTTTGAGATTGTCTGCCGCTTCTATCCTCAATAGTTCCTTTGTCAAAATGCCAGAAATGATCCAACAAAATATGGGGAATTGTCAAGGTGGGGCAGCAGTGCCGCTTTACGGCCCCCTCCGACTTGGAATTGCGGTTTTTCTCAGATCTTGCTGGAAAAACTCGAGGCTTGGCTCATAATGTGGTGATACAGAGTACGTAAGGGCTAGACGTGTTAGCACGCGTGGCAAACGTAAGCGGCGTTTGCCGCCTTCATCTCGGCAAGCATCAATTTGGAAGTCCATCGTCCGGTAACTATACATAAGCAAAAACCTAAGCGAAAGATGCCAAAGACCGATTTCAGCTTGAAGCGTGTCGTCTTTTCGACACGCGCAAAAGCCCGGACATTGTCCGGGCTTTTCTTGTTCTATCATTTCAGTTAAAACAGGGATATCTGTCCGTTTTCATATTGTTTCCTGGAAGCTGAAACAATGTCCCGCATCTGGTAGAGCATTCCCAGCTTATCACATTCCTGGACGAAACGGTTCCATAATGCCCTGCTGTTTGGCGAGCGGCACTCGTACTGGTTCCCAAACTGCCGGACATACTGCTGTTTTAGTCCTGGGAAATGTTCATCAAGTTTTTGAAAAAAGTAATCCCTCTGATTCTGACGCAGCGTCATCCCAAAAGCCGGGTAGATAAACCGCGCACCGCTTTCCTTCGCGCGGCGGACGACCGACAGCATGTTTTCTTCTGTATCATTGATAAACGGCAGCACCGGCATCAGCAGGATTCCGGCAAATATTCCCGCCGCGGCCAGCGCGGCAACCGCCTCTAGCCGTTCTGTACTCGGGCATACATGTGGTTCCAGCACCTTGCACAGTTCGTCGTCCGCTGTCGTGACCGTTATCTTTAAAAGCACTGGAGCAAATCTTTTGATTTTTTGGAATAAATCAATGTCCCGGACAATTAGGCTGCTTTTCGTGGCTGCCGCCGTCCCGAACCCGTATTGCGCCAGGAGTTCGAGCGCACCGCGCGTCAAAAACTCCGTTTTCTCAAACGGATTGTATGGGTCAGACATTGCACCCATTCCGGCAATACCCGTTTTCCGTTTGCTCTTTAGTTCCTGCTCCAATAGCAACAGCGCGTCTTTCTTTGCCTTCACGGAATCGAAATCGGCGATTCCATAGCATTCACTGCGGCTGTCGCAATAGATACAGCCATGGCAACAGCCACGGTATAAATTCATGTTGAAGTCTGTGCCAAACCAGTTGTCTCCCGGGCCTTTGCTTAAAATCGTTTTTGCGGGAATCTGTTCCATGCTCCCTCCAGCGCTATTTTTTCTCCGAAAACACTTCCGCGATTTCCGGCATCATATGGGTAGAAAAAATACCTTGCGGACATATTTTTTCACATTTTCCGCAGTGGACACATGCATCCGCCTGTAATTCCAGTGCAAAATACCGCTTTTTGGCGGCGGGCATTCCGGCGGAAACCGTCATGTTATAGGACTCGTATATTTTCGGAATATCCAATCCAACTGGGCAGGGCATACAGTACCCGCATTGCGTGCAGGGCACGAGAGCCATTGTATCGAACACTTTTTTTGCCTGCTTGAGCATAACCAAATCCATTCCCTTGAGCATTCCGACAGCAGCCTTATCCGCTAGTTTCAGATTCTCCTCCAATTGCCCCGCATTGCTCATACCGCTTAAAAGAAATGAAACCTCGGGCTTGCTCCACAAAAAATTCAGCGCCCATTCCACAGGCGATTTTGTCTTGGACAGCGCTTTGGCAACCTGCACCGGCGGCACAGCGAGCTTACCGCCGCGAAGCGGTTCCATAATGATTACGCCAAGCCCCTTTGCCGCAGCATATTCCAAGCCTTGCGTCCCCGCCTGCCGGTCGGTGTCCACGTAGTTATACTGAATCTGACAAAATTCCCATTTGTCATATCCGTCTACAATCATTTTAAAGGTATCCAAATCGTCGTGGAAAGAAAACCCGATGTGGTTAATCTTGCCTGCAGCCTTAGCCTGCTCCAGCTTGGTAAGCAGGTTGAATCTTAGAACAATGTTCTCCCAACGGTCGCGGTTGAGTGCGTGAAGCAGGTAAAAATCAATGGTTTCAACCTGCAGTTTCGCCAGCTGTTCTTCCAGTATCCGGTCAAAGTCCTCTTCCTTTTCCACGTTCGGCGTCGGCATCTTCGTCGCGAGATACGTTTTCTCCCGGTATCCGTCTTTCAGCGCCTTGCCGACAATCAATTCGCTTTTCCCGTCGTGGTACATATAGGCGGTATCAATATAATTAACTCCGTGGTCAATGGCGTACCGGAGCAGCCGGATTGCCTCTTCTTCATCTACCTCAGTTTCACTTTTCATCGGCAGGCGCATTGCGCC
>CABSKZ010000318.1 GCA_902478395.1 uncultured Eubacteriales bacterium
GGTGTACCCTTTAACACAGCGCGTTTTAGGACTTTTTTACAGATTTATATATTATTTTAAGGGCCTCGTCACTTATGAGCGGACTTGAAGCAAAGAAAACGACCAAGGAAAATGCTGATGCGGTGCGGGATACCGAATTGAGAGGATGGGGGAAAATGAATGGATGTTTGTAGTCCTCATCAATATCTATCTGTATGTTGTTCTATAAATCAGCCTGCCATGATGCAATAAAAATCATAGCAGGCTTGTGACATTATACAACTTTTTGTCCGGATTTTACCGGTATGAGTATTGTTTTTATTCAGGTTTTATTTCTAATTTTAGCGGATAATCACCAAGATGATTCACTTTAAATCCGTTTTTCTTATACGCTTCATAGTCAAAGGCCTCAAGCTCATCAATTGCCAGCTTATGAAATTCATAAAAATTCTTCCACCATTCATATCCGCTTCCCAGCTCTGCATTCAGATATGCGTCCGCAATATCGCATCCCATTTGCGGCGCTACATAAAACGCGCCCATTGCCAGCACGTTCACACCGTTGCCGGTAATTGCACGGAGCGCCGCAGGTACACTTTCCACAACACCGGCATGGACGTGCGGGCATTTGCTTGCTGCAATATGGATTCCCATTCCTGTTCCGCAAAATATCAGTGCCCGTTCAAATTCGCCTTCTGCAATCATGGACCCGACCCGCAGACCAATCCGGTGAAACATCAGGTCCGTGTCCTCATCCTCCAGAGAATGGACGCCGACATCTATCACCGTCCATCCCTTGTTTTTTAAATGGGTAACTACCGCTTCTTTTAACGGAAATCCGGCAAAGTCCGCCCCTACTAAAATTTGTTTGTCTTTGATTCTCTTCATTGATTTAACTCCTTTCCGCGCTATTTTAGAAATATTTCATATGTTTTTTAATGAAACATGGTTTCTACAAGGGCACCTGCGAATAGCCAATTCATTTCGGGTGTAGGATGGTTGATACGGTTTGATAAAAGTTCGGTTATGTTCACGCCGCGTTCGTAAAGCAGCTTCCATTTCGCATAGCAGTCACAAACAGGGATGTCCATACCCGCGGCAATGTCCTTTGCCGCGGAAATAAATTGTTCAAGCTTGCCGCTTAACTGTATTTGCGATGCATTGTCTGCAATTCCTTTAATCGCTTCATTTTCAATGTGGCAGCTTGTGTTGGTGCACATCATATTTGGCGTAAGAAAGATTACTTCAATATTCGCGTTTTGCAATGCTGCAAATATCTCTTTCATTGCATTTTGATATCTTTCAAAATTATCTTCCTGCGTACCACAGCAGTCATTTAAACCAAAGCAAACGACACAAAGGTCGGGCGAAAAGCGAAGAACGTCCCGGTCAAGCCGCTTGGCCCCCTCCCAGGCCTTTCCGCCGCTGATGCCGGCGTTGATAATATTGACCGGAACCTCCGGATACAGCATATTGAATATTTTTCGCAGCTTCGTATGGTAGGCGTTTTCTGCGTTAAAAAATGTCTGAACGATATTTGGACCGGCGCAATACAGGTCAAAGCATCCCTGCGTGACACTGTCTCCCAGAAAAGCGATGGTTACCGGCGGCGTCTGTGCTAAGTTCTTAGATTTTTCATTAAATTTCTCGATAATTTTCATGTGAAACTCCATTCTTTTGCGATGATATCAGCTCCGTAAGGTGCCGACCCTATAGCTGTTTTTACTTGCTGAGGGGAAGACAGAGAGCGGCTAGCGGCAGGAATAGCTGCGAAATGCAGTGCATTACTCTGTCACAAGATTATTAAATACAGATAACCGGTGTCAAACTACACTAGAAATTAACTGCCGCTGCATCTATCTCATTCCATGCCCTATTGTTTTTTGTACAATCCTGCTATTATCCACGTGAATAATAGCAACGGCGGATATAGATTATTCGATAATTTCGACTGCGTTCATGGCCTCCAGCTGCCTGATGATATATTCGCTTAAAGTCTTGTGCCCCTTCCAGCCAAAATGCAAGCGGTCGCCGTAGATAAGCTTATCTGTTGTATCATCACAAAAATGCAGTTCTTTAGGATGATACAGGTCAATAACAGGCACCTCAAATTCCTGGCATATCGCCTTGATTGCATCTACGTAATGGGGAAGAGCGGCGGCATTTTCCCATGGTGCGCCCAAACCGTCCATTTTATCACTGTATTTCAGCGGCGTCAAATATACAATAAGGGCATTGGGATATTTCGCCTTCAAACCTTCAAGCATGCTGCGCAGTGCACCGCAGAAGGTGGCTTTATCCCTGGTTGCAGGGTCTGTAAGTGAACCAAATTCTTCTTCAGTGTAATATCCTGCCTGACAGTCGTTCACGCCGCCTAAAACTGTTACAATGTCAGCGTCGCTCGACATCGTAGGATACCTTTGCACAAATGGAATCGATGTGTTGGATTGGATGCCTTTGAGCGTGGTATATTTGGCGACAAAAGAGCCGTTCTGCCCATAGTTGCGGGCAGTGATTTCATAGCTGTTTTCCCACTGCCTGTAATATGGAGTATATGTACCCATTGCGTTAATCTCATCAGCCGGGTCTGTGTTTGAGCCGTAGCCGTTTGTAATGCTGTCGCCAAGGCAATTGACGGTAATGGTCCTGGCGTTGGGATCGGTGCTGCCCTTTTTATAGATGGTAACGCATTTGCCCGTATAAGGCGTAACCGGAAGGTTCACAGCGGCGTTTACAGGAATCAGGTCATTCAGAGATGACCATTCGTATAGCCTGCTATATGCGGCTCCGTCGACGACGGGCGCATCTGCCGTCAATTCGCTGCCGCTTTCCGCGGTTCTGCATAAAAGAAGCCTGCCGGTGGCATCATACCATGCACGAATAAAGATGGAGCTTATTTGTGGCGGAGTGCCTGCCATAGCATTCGGCGTGAAAAACAGGCAAAGTGCAAACAACATAAGAACACTGAAAACGATAGAAATAATCTGGATTTGCATATGTGTCATACTGGAAACATCTCCTTTGAAAATTTTTTATGATGTAGGGTTAGAGTTGTTTTGCTCTTTTTTTTCGGCCTTGACATCCCGCACGTAGATTGCGGCCGTAATTGCTGCGAATAATACGACGTGTGTAAACAGGTTACCATACGCTTTTGCCAAGGTGTCATATACGATCCACAGCATAGAATTGGCCACGTACAGCATTCTGTAGTACTTGGTGCTATGCTGGGCCATACTCAAAACAAACAGCAGAGCCGCCGCCAGAGCAATTGCATCATACCAGGCGCTAAACGTTATGAGATTTATCGTCAGAAATACAGCGGCATGAACGAGCATCAGCAGTACAGGAAGCCTTTTGCCCTTTGCGTCAAAGCAATAGTTAATCAGCACCTGAATTGCTGCCGCAAAACAGATGGCGGCACCACTGAAACGGAAAATGAGCAGGTAGCTTGTTCCTACCAGTACGTTGCCAAGAAAGTTCAATGTCAGCACGGTTTTCATCTTTTTGCTGAACGGCTCACAGAGACCCAATAGCGTCGTGATAATAGACGCTATGTAGGAAAGCAATTCCATCAATCTTAATCACCTCCCCAAACGTTATTGATAGAATTCAAAATATACTCCCCATTGCGGCGGAAGCATTTTGAAATGCAAAATGCGGTATCCATTCCGTACCATAATGGCTGGAAGCTATCACCTTGCCGTACACCGGCCAGATAAACAAAAGGCAAGTGTGCGGCTGGGGTTGTTTATCCAGCCAGCTGGCGCGTAACTCCTGCTTCAGGGTTTTCAAAACAAACGATTCTGACGTTGGTGCGGGCCGATTTACAACACTTCGTCAAATCCCTTCGAGGCTATTATATAATGTGTCGAAACAGGCGTAAATAAGCTAAGTTTGTATAATGTC
>CABSKZ010000319.1 GCA_902478395.1 uncultured Eubacteriales bacterium
TTTCACCGCGTCGTAAATACCGAGGGCAGCCAAAGCCCAGCACATTTTTTCAAAGCCGCACTTCATGGCAACATAAACGAGCTTTCCGGCGCGCAGGCCCAAAAACCCGTGCCAGGTGTCGTAGAGTTCGTCGCCAAAATAGCTCTCCGCCTTGGTTTCCTCCGTTGGCACATACTTCCCGATTCCGCATAAATCTGTGGAAACAGCGAGTTATAGTTTTGTTCCATCCGTCCGCCTCCTTTTTTAAATAAAGGCGGGGCGTTTTAGCCCACCGCAGTGCGTCGATAGAACCGGCATGTTTTAGCTAAAAGTCCTTTTGTGGGCTATTACGCAAATAAGACTTACCAAATACTCATCGGCCGTTAAGCAACACAAGAATTTAATGAACAGCTGCGCATGATTCCCAAAAGAATATTTCAAATAGCTGTTGACAAAAAAAGAGGTCAGCGTTATAATAATTTATGGGAATGAAGTTCTCCCTTGGGAAACCTAAACCGCTTATTAAGCTGATGACTTCTGCGATTTTGTTTTCGCGGAAAGGCATCAGCTTTTTTGCGTCCAAAGGAGGAAAAATCATGTTAGCATCACTCGCGCTTATTTTTCTAGTAGGGTTAGCTATGGCTGCAATCTGCCAGAGGCTAAAGCTGCCGCGCATCATTGGTATGCTGATTACGGGCATTGTATTAGGCCCGTATGTCCTTAATTTACTCGACCCGTCCATCTTGTTTATTTCTGCTGATTTACGGCAAATGGCCCTTATCATTATCTTGCTCAAAGCAGGGTTATCCCTCAACCTAGACGATTTGAAAAAGGTTGGGCGGCCAGCGCTTCTGATGTCATGCGTACCCGCCAGCTGCGAAATGCTAGGGTTCTTTTTGTTTGCTCCCTATATTCTTGGGATTACGAGGATTGAAGCGGCCGTTATGGGCGCTGTCCTCGCTGCGGTTTCTCCAGCGGTCGTTGTCCCGCGGATGGTTCAGCTAATGGAAGCAAAATATGGCACTGATAAAAGCATCCCACAGCTTATTATGGCTGGTGCTTCCTGCGATGATATTTTTGTGATTGTGCTGTTCTCGACTTTTGCCAGCATGGCTCAGGGAGGCAGCGCAAGCATTATGGATTTCGTAAATATCCCTATCTCTATTGTGCTTGGTATCGTCCTTGGAGCGGTTGCGGGATATATTCTCAGCTTATTTTTTGAAACAGCATACGCACATAAACATTGTGTCAGGAACAGCATGAAGGTTATTATTGTTCTGGGGGTATCGTTTTTGCTTATGGCGGTTGAAACATGGCTGAAAGGAATTGTTTCCGTGTCCGGACTGCTGGCCGTTGTCAGTATGGCGTGTGTTCTCAAAATGAAGAGCGTTACCGTTGTATCCAACCGGCTTTCTGAAAAGTTTGGCAAACTCTGGCTTGCCGCGGAAGTCATATTGTTTGTATTGGTCGGAGCAGCGGTTGATGTCCGTTACACGCTGAATGCTGGTTTTGCCGCGGTTTTGATGATATTTGCTGCACTTGCGTTTCGTTCAGCCGGCGTTGCTGTCTGCCTTATAAAAACGTCAATGACCTGGAGAGAACGTATCTTTTGTATGATTGCATATCTCCCAAAAGCAACCGTGCAGGCGGCAATCGGTTCTGTTCCGCTGGCGATAGGGCTTTCCTGCGGCCAGATTGTGCTTTCCGTGGCAGTCCTTGCGATTCTCATTACGGCTCCTCTCGGAGCACTCGGAATAGATTTGTCGTATAAAAAACTTCTTAGAAAAGAGGCAAAATCGTAGAAATTAATCGAGAACCCTCCGGCATTGTAACTTTGAAAGGATTACGTAGTTGTATCTTAGTAACAAAAGAGGCCGTTCATACTATTTCTAACAAAATCATTTTTGGGAGACTTAATAGTGACTGCCATGCGCCTGACGGCGGAATTATGGTTTCGCTCCAACGGGGGGAACGCAAAGCGCATTATGACTTGGAAGAATCAGAAGAATATACCATCGCCCTTTGGCAGAGAAGATAAAGTTGAGGTGGTCAACTTAAAATTGTTGAAAACGGCGGCGTTTTAATATAGGTACAGGCAAATAATTATTTTATAATCAGCAAGGTACACAATTGATTATAGCAAGGATGAACGTTACTGCCGCAAAAAGCGCATGAAACGTCGTCAATACGCTGTTTGAACACAACAAGATGTAAACATGCATGATTGCGTGTAATGCAATCATAAAGACAGTGCCCCTTCTAGGGACCTAGCTGTATACCCTCTTATAGAGATAGAGCAGGCCACCGGTTGAACCGGTGGCCTTGTTACATATTTTTATTCATTGCCAATGTGATACCAAAAGAAGCGAAGGACGCTTTTTAAGGAGATTCTACATTTTAATTTTTTGTTTCAAGTAATCGAATGTAATGATTTGCCTCCCGCAGGACATGGTCAGCCAACAGCGGCAGGATGATAGATTGTATATCGCACTTTTGAATTCCAATTGTCCCTGCCTGCTTGAAATCCCTGAAACGTCTGGTTTCTTCTAAAGAGGCTTGCGTTAAACTGGCTGAGGCAAGGTCGTTTTTTGTTCTGGCTTGCTCTAAAAGCTTAGCATACTCTTGGGCAAAGGAATCAGATGTATCAATCAATTCGGCTTCAGCCGGGTCTAGAAGGCCGCGGATAAACATAGCATGTTCCATCATAATTTGATTCCAAAAACGCTCTGTATCCTTCATATGCTCATCGCTTAATACCTGTCCGTTTTCAAGGGCGTCCACATAGGTGCGGTAAAGTTTAGCCTCACGCAGAATGTGTTCGATTAAAAGCGGATAATTCATTGTAAACATTCGGCAGGCTCGTACATTGTTCAAAATACGCTCTTTCAATTCAATTAACCCATTTAATAGCCGCAGCGCAGTACGGTTGATCGCCGCAGTTTTTTGGACAATTCTGCTGTCGGGCATAATGCGGCGGTTTGTTCCGCGAAGCTGTAATTCCATCTCGGTTATTCTTGTATCAATATCAATTCCCGTAAATCTTTCCGTCTGCTTTTCTGCGTTCAGCGTAAATGGAGTAACGACTTCGCCCGACGCAAGCACACGAGGCCGAACGATACCCTGGCTCAATCTGACAACTTCAGACAGCAGAGACTCGAACTGAGATTTAAACCGTTCCGCTTCCTTTGCAAAAGCGGCGTTTGGGGGAGTAAAACCGGCTTCCAGAAATAGTGAATGCTCTTTCATAATCCGTGCGAAAAACAGGTGCAATTCAAGTGATTGCATAACGTAGGTCTCATGATCCAACATTAAAAAAATCCTTTCTAGTTGAGTTATAGTTTATTCCACTAAGACAGTATATGCGGCAACAAATTCAAGGGTTCGCGGGATGAAGAACACCGTTCGACAAAATAGCATATAATGGACCAGTAGTATATAAAAAACGACAAAGAAAGGAGAGATTTTTATGGACCAGATATGCAATTGTGCGACGCAAGGCAGTATCAGAAATTTTGATATTGAAGCAATATCGCTCCCAATTGTTTATAATAAATATGGCGACCATGACCCAAACGGATTGCTATATGTGCTCCAAGAGAACTCCCAACGCATTCAGCAAAAAGCTCTTGAAAATTTTAATAAACCGATACCACAACCCTATGAGGAGGTTCAGCCTTTAGTTATCCGTGCAAATGTGGGGGACGAAATTCATATAAATTTTCATAACAAGCTGAGCAGAAGGGCATCCATTCATGTTCAGGGGCTTCAATATGATGTGAAGACTTCCGATGGTGCAAATGTGGGTTTTAATCCTGATACCACCACGGACCGCAACATTTGCTACACCTGGTACGCGGACAGGGAAGGCGTGTTTTTATTTTCCGACCTTGCA
>CABSKZ010000320.1 GCA_902478395.1 uncultured Eubacteriales bacterium
TTTTAGTACATTTTAAAAATAAACAGAAGAAAATTTAAAAACAGAAATAAAAAAAGCTCTACAGCAGACATACTGTAAAGCTGGCAACCAAGCCGTTTTGAGAAACTTTTGACTTTTTAAAATGGCGCGCCTGAAGAGATTCGAACTCCTGACCCACTGCTTAGAAGGCAGTTGCTCTATCCAACTGAGCTACAGGCGCACAGAAAATTGGAGCGGGTGATGGGAATCGAACCCACACAATCAGCTTGGAAGGCTGAGATTCTACCATTGAACTACACCCGCACACTGCGACTGCGTCTTGTTCCTCAATTACTGACTTAACGTATTATAGCAGTTTTTGTCTTAGGTGTCAATACCTTTTCTTAAAAAAATTCACTTTTTTGCACATGATGTTACGGATTTTCCCCTCGAAGGATAAACGGGACAAAACGGGCGGAGAAATCCGCCCGCCAACCTCCCATTCAAGGTTAAGCCGCCCCGCCGCTCGCCTGGTGTTCTGTTCTGGCGATAATATCAAGCTGCACCGCCCGGTCCAGCTCCACAAAACGAGCGCTGAAGCCGGAAACCCTGACCATCAATCCGGCATGTTTTTCTGGATGCCGGATTGCATCACGCAATGTCTCCGCCTCAACAATGTTAATCTGAATTTCCTGGCCGCCCATCTGAAAATATGTTTTCACCAAAGCTGCCATTTTGTTCAGCCGCTCATCTCCCGCAAACAAAGCGGGACTGTATTTCTGGTTCACTACACTGCCAACCTCGGAACAGGTGTAGTCCGTCTTCGATACGGAATGTATCACCGCGGTTGGCCCAAGCCTATCAACGCCGTAGGTCGGGGAAGCCGCGTCGCTCAGAGGTGTACCCGCTCTCCTCCCATCCGGAGTCGCGGCTGTAATTCTCCCGGAAGCAATATTGCTAACATTCGCTGCCATGCCAATCCATACGAAGCCTCCATCCGGCGTCCTGTAGCGGTCAAACAGCTTCTGAAAATAGGGAGGAAGCCATCTGGCAAAGCCGTCGGCATATTCGTCATCATTTCCGTATTTCGGCGCGGACAGCAGCAGCTTCCTTACGTTCTCAAAGCCTGTGAAGTCGGCTTTCAGTGCTT
The DNA here is from genome assembly GCA_902478395.1 of uncultured Eubacteriales bacterium. Taxonomy (GTDB): domain Bacteria; phylum Bacillota; class Clostridia; order UBA1381; family UBA9506; genus CABSKZ01. Next base: position 1,109 of record CABSKZ010000320.1, read on the forward strand.
CCACAAGCCGTTCCATGGTCAGTGTCTTGTCTTCGCAGACCAGCTTTTTCACAGCAGCCAGACTATCTACCACAGTTCCCAGTCCCATCACCGCAACGCCAAAGTTGCATGGATAAACCGTACCTCCGTCGTTGATATCCTTCCCGCGTGCGATACAGTCGTCAAAAAATGCGGAAAGGAACGGCGATGTAAAGTCCATGGGGTTCTGTATCCAGCGGCTGTAGTATCTATCCATATGCCGCGTCACGCCGTATACGCACTGCTCCTGAAACGCCGCCAAAAATTCATCGAAGGTCTCAAACTCGGCTGGATTTCCCGTATGCAGGCCCTTCTGTTCCCCTGTCAGCATATCTGCACCGTCATTTAAGGCCAGCTCTAGGTATTTCGGGGTGTCATACCTGCTGTCCGACCACGGAGGCTGTTTCCCGGTAACGAAGTTTTCAATACAGCCCGCGAAACAAAAATCCCGCGCGTCCTCCAGACGGTATCCCCTGCGTTCAAGCAGTGTCACGTTGATTACATCGTTCGTCATCGATGGGTATCCTATCCCAGTTTTCAGGCAGTCAAGGCATTTCAAGTAGAATTTATCCGGCGTCCCCGGATGCATTCGCGCAGTCAGATTCGGCCCCGGAATCTGTACCTGCTTCACCGCTTCTATGATACAATAAGACAGTTCGTTGGTCCCGTCCGCACCCTCTGGAGTCATGCCGCCAATGCAGATGTTTGCTACGTCGTCGCCGCCCAGCAACCGTTTCCGCTCGCCGATTTTCAGAAATACCTGTGCCAGCATGTCAACAGCATCCTTCTCAGATAACCGCCCCTCCAAACAGTCGCAACGGTAAAAATCAATTAAGTACTGGTCCATACGTCCAAATACCATGGCATACCGGCCTTCAAGGCGGAATGCCGTATAGAGCAGATTTGTCAGGGTAAGTGCCTGTTCAAAAGTTTCCGGCGCATTTGTTGCAATATGGGTGCAAACGTCCTGCATTCTTCCGAGTGCCACGTTGTCATACCCTTCCGTGCCCATAAGCGCTTTCGCCTGCTCCGCATACTCCAGAATATACCTTGAAAATGCTTTTAAGGAAATCAGTACAGACTGCAAAAATGCTGTCTTGTCCTCTCCTTCCGGGTCATTCTGGTCGATTCGGTCAAGGCTTTCCTCCGCCTCCCGCATCAGCCCGCCAAGACCGGTCCGCATCAGTTTCCGGTGATTCGGCGCGGCGTGATCCGCGTAGGTCAGGAAATTCCGTTCACCAAACTGCTGCACATAACCGATTTTTGACTGTAATTCTTCGTCTTTCACCGGTGCCGCCAGCCCAGCCGTAGAACCGGCGATGCTATCGTTTTGATAAATATGCTTCTCACATTGTCTAAGCAGGCTTTCAAACGCCCGCGCCCGGCGTATTGTCATCGGTTGGCCTTCGCTGGAATGGAAGCCTTCATATTTATAGTAGTCCTCAATTCCGGGAAACTGCGGTGTGACCGCCAAGATTTCTTCTTTTAGCCCTTTATTTTTCTGACTTAACATGTCTGTCACCCCTTCACTACTCTACTGTTACTACGGCACCGCATGCCGAAAAAATTTCTGCGTGCCGCTTCATTTCATCTTCTCCCGGTTCCCGCTGGCCATCGCAAGGATTTGCAATGCCCAACTTCTGGTATTTTGCAAATCCCAGCCTGTGAAACGGCAACAGGCAAATCCGTTCCACCATGGGAATGTCTCGGATTCGTTCAGACATGGCTTCCAACTCTTTTTGGTTGTCATTATAGCTGGGGATAACCGGAATGCGAATCCATTTTGGCACGTCCAACCTCTGTAGATTCTCCAGTATCATCCTGTTGTCCACTCCCGTCCCTTCCCGGTGCAGTTCGGGCGAAGCGGCCTTCAGGTCGAACAGGAATAAATCCGTGTATGAAATTATTTTCTCGAAAACGGCATATGGCACATTGCCAGCCGTATCCACAGCGGTATGTATTTGCTCTTCCCGGCACCACTTCAGCAATTCCAGTGCAAACTCCGGCTGCAGCAGCGGTTCCCCGCCGGAAAGCGTCATTCCGCCGCCGGAATTTTGATAAAACGCCGCGTCCCGGCGTACCACTTCCATAACCTCCGGGCAGGACATTTCCTTTCCGCACAGTTCCCCATCCATTTCCTGCGCCTCCGGTGAAACCGACTCTGGGTTGTGGCACCAGGCACACCGCAGATTACACCCCTTCAAAAATACCGTAGTTCGGATGCCCGGCCCGTCGCTGATGGAAAACCGCTGGATATCAAATACCATTCCCATGAAAAACTCCTCCCGTTACTCCGCCACCAGCAGGACTTTAATAGAATCCGGTCTCTCCTGCGCCGCAATTGCTTCGTTTGCTTCCTCTACTTTAAACTGATGGGTGTTGACCGCGTCAACCGCCGCCCACAGTTCGGGGTGCTTTGCCATCAGCTCAATGTACCGTTTCACATCCGAAGCTGCGTATTGGGACGCCCCCAGTAACCGCAGCGCCTTAAAGGTAATGATTTCCGGCTTTACCAGCACCCCACCTGTGTTGGAATACTGCCCCGGAACGAGATATGTCCCGCAATTCCGCAGTAGATTCAGCCCCTCCGGAAACGCCTTGTTGTTACCGGATGCTTCCACAACCAAATCTGCGCCGATTCCGCCCGTCATCTCCATAATCTTTTGCAGGCGTTCCTCCTCGCTGGTTTCCGCGTTGGTAAACAGGTGCGTTGCGCCAAGCCCTTTGA
>CABSKZ010000321.1 GCA_902478395.1 uncultured Eubacteriales bacterium
TGACATTGTCAATGACTATATGAAGGAAATCACCAAAATTACCGGCCGGGAATATAAGCCGTTTAACTACTACGGCGCGCCGGACGCGGAGAACATCATTGTTGCGATGGGTTCCGTATGTGAAGCAATTGAAGAAACGGTTGACTACCTGAATGCACGCGGCGGAAAAGTCGGCGTTATCAAGGTTCACCTGTACCGTCCGTTCTCCTCAAAATATTTCTTTGACGTGCTGCCGAAGACCGTCAAAAAAATCGCGGTTCTTGACAGGACTAAAGAACCGGGTTCTTTGGGCGAACCGCTGTATCTGGATATCTGCAATCTGTTCTACGGCAAGGAAAATGCTCCTGTCATCGTTGGCGGACGTTTCGGCCTGGGTTCCAAGGATACAACCCCGACTCAGATTGCCGCAGTTTACACGAATCTGGAAGCAGACCAGCCGAAAAACGGCTTTACAATTGGCATTGTTGACGACGTTACCAACCTGTCCCTGCCGCTGGGCGAAAAAATCAACGCCGCTCCGGAAGGCACCACCCGCTGCAAGTTCTGGGGCTTTGGCTCCGACGGTACGGTTGGCGCAAACAAGGATGCTATTAAAATCATCGGTGACAACACCGATATGTACGCGCAGGCATACTTTGACTACGACTCCAAGAAGTCCGGCGGCGTAACCATGTCCCATCTGCGGTTTGGACATACGCCGATTCGTTCCACCTATTTGCTGGACGAAGCGGATTATATTGCCTGCCATAAGCCTTCTTACGTATATCAATACGAGGTTCTGGAAGGGCTGAAAAAGGGTGGCACCTTCCTGCTGAACTGTGTTTGGACACCGGAAGAGCTCGATGAGAAACTTCCTGCCCATATGAAACGGTACATTGCAGAAAATGACATTCATTTCTATATTATCAATGCTGTTGAAATTGCTGCAAGCATCGGTCTGGGCGGCAGAATTAACATGGTGACACAGGCGGCGTTCTTCAAGCTGGCAAACGTGATTCCGATTGATCAGGCTGTTCCGCTGCTGAAAGCCGCTATCAACAAGACCTATGGCAAAAAAGGCCAGAAGATTGTCGACATGAACTGCCAGGCGGTTGACAAAGCGCTCGACGCACTGGTGAAAATTGACGTTCCTGCTTCCTGGAAGGATGCAAAGGACGAAGCGAAAGAAACCACTGGAGAACGTCCGGACTTTATCAAAAATATTGTTGACCCGATCAGCGCACAGCAGGGCAATAAGCTGCCGGTCAGCGCGTTCGTCGGCATGGAAGACGGTACGTTTGAACAGGCTACCTCTCAGTATGAAAAACGTGAAATTGCAATTATGGTTCCGCAGTGGATTCGGGAAAACTGCATCCAGTGTAACCAGTGCTCACTCGTATGTCCGCACGCGACCATTCGTCCGTTCCTGCTGACAAACGAAGAGCTTTCCAAAGCGCCTGACACCTTTGTTACAAAGGACGCAAACGGCCCGCAGCTCAAGGGCATGCAGTACCGCATTCAGGTCAGCCCGCGCGACTGTGCAGGCTGCGGCGTCTGCGCACAGACCTGTCCGGCGAAGGAAAAAGCGCTTGTTATGAAGCCGCTTGACGAAATGGTTGAAAAAGAATCCGCTAATTGGGATTATGCTGTTTCACTGAAAGTAAAAGACGACCTGATGGACAAGAGCACCATCAAAGGTTCTCAGTTTGCGAAACCGCTGCTCGAATTCTCCGGTGCGTGTGCCGGCTGTGGCGAGACGCCTTATATCAAGCTGATTACCCAGCTGTTCGGCGACAGGATGATGGTTGCCAATGCGACTGGTTGTACTTCTATCTGGGGCGGAAGCGCGCCGAGCATGCCATACTGCAAAAATGATGAAGGCAAAGGCCCCGCTTGGTCAAATTCCCTGTTTGAAGACAATGCGGAATATGGTCTCGGTATGGTGCTGGCTGTGAAAAAGGTTAGAAATACACTGAAAGCCAGAATGGAAGAGGCGATTGAAGCAGGCGTTGACGCGAAGCTGAAAGAAGCCTTTGAAAAATGGATTGCCGGTATGGATAATGCGGAAGAATCCAAAGCCGCGGCAAAGGAAATCTCTGAATTGCTCAAAGATGCTGACTTGTCCTCTGCGGCAATGAAAGAAATCAGCGACAGACAGGACTTCCTGGTAAAACGTTCCCAGTGGGCGTTCGGCGGAGACGGCTGGGCTTACGACATCGGTTACGGCGGCCTGGACCACGTCATAGCTTCCGGCGAGGACATCAACATCTTTGTTGTAGATACCGAGGTGTATTCCAACACCGGCGGACAGTCCTCCAAGGCGACACCGACGGCGGCAGTTGCGAAGTTTGCCGCTTCCGGTAAGAAAATCAAGAAAAAAGATCTCGGCATGATCGCAACGACCTATGGCTATGTATATGTTGCACAGATTGCCCTCGGCGCGAACATGAACCAGGCGCTTAAGGCCATCCGTGAAGCGGAAGCATATCCGGGACCGTCCCTGGTCATCGCGTACGCGCCATGTATTAACCACGGTATCAAAGTCGGTATGTCCAACACCATCAACGAAGAGAAGAAAGCTGTTGAGACCGGTTATTGGCATCTGTGGAGATACAATCCTGAACTGAAGGCGGAAGGAAAGAATCCGTTTACGCTGGATTCCAAAGAGCCGACCGGAAGTGTCCGTGAATTTATGGAAGGTGAAAACCGTTACCTGATGCTGAAACAGGCATATCCGGATATTGCGGAACAGCTCTTCAGCAAAGCGGAGCAGGATCAGATCGAACGTTACGAAAATTATAAGAGAATGGCTGAATAATCGTTCAATGCCATATTGAAGGCCCCCGGCAGAAATGCCGGGGGCCTTTTTGCACAATATTTTAAAATCTATTTCTTGTTTACCGTCCAGGATTTCTCATAGATAATTGCGGTAGATTCTCTCCAGCACTGGTGTGGTACTGGCCCCTCGATTACGCCTCCGGGCGGTTCATTTTTTTTCGGTAGCCGAGCGGCGTCATCTGGTACGTTTTTTTAAATGCTCTGGAAAAATAGCTTGGGTCATTAAACCCGGAGGACAACGCGATTTCATTGACCGTCTGGTTGGTGGTTGCAAGCAGCCGCCGGGCCTCCTTCAGCCGCTCCTGTAAAATATATTGTCCGACGGTTTGCTGCTTATTATCCGAAAACAAGTGAGAGAGGTAATATTTGCTGATGTGGCAGGCCTTTGCAATATCTTCCAGCGTAATATCCTCAAGATAATGTTTATCAATGTAGGCAAGGACGTTTTCCATCGTAGCATTGCCCTCTGTAACGTCCATTCCTTCTTCAAACCGGTTAATGAGCCGGTATAAATACATAACGAGTGTTATGGTCGCGTTCTTGGCTATTTCTATATAAAACTTTTCTTTTCTGGCCATCTCTTCCACAATATTTGAAAAATAGAGGCGGAAAATTTCTTCCATCTCCCCTGTCGGGTAGATAATGTCATACTCCGGGGGAATCAAGCAGTTATATGGTAAATCTGTGATTTCCACCTTGTCCAGTCCGATGAATAAAAGTTCCAGCGGATCGTCGTTGCTGCTCCTTTCCCGGTGGGAAAGCTTCGCGTTATAAATGATAATATCGCCGGCTTTTATTTCACGCTTGATGCCATTATAAAAAATTGTACCTTTCCCTTCCATCACAAACATAATCTCCGCAAAATCATGGGTATGGGCGTTATCTTTCCATCCCTTTTGTTTGGAGAGTATCCCGGAATATAACAGCTTCGGCTTGAGCTTAAAGGAGTATTGTTGATTCAGAAGAAAGTGCTGTCTTTCCTCGCTGTTGTACCGGTGCATTACCTTCATCAAAAACCCGCCTTTC
>CABSKZ010000322.1 GCA_902478395.1 uncultured Eubacteriales bacterium
CAAATACCTAGCGATTTAAAAAATTCTTTTAATGTATTTCTGACCAATAGAAAAGCAATCGCTACACCAGGCAAAGCTGGTAAAACAAAAAGCATCGCATTTTGAATTATTGCATATTTCTCGTTATATTCAAACCATGGACAATATAACATAAAATGTACAACAAAATAATAAAACAGAGGAGCACATACTCCAATAAAAACAGATGATATTTTTTTCATTCTACCACCTCTTATATTTTGGCGAAAATTGACATTTTTCCACATTATTTGTGTTCGATTTAGATTCCGCTAATTCCCATTGCCGTTATACTTATTTTTCTTTAGTGCTATGACTTGTATAATCTGTAGAATAAATAAGACAACGTGTCCCGGCAATGCTATACTCAAAATAAACTCAGCTATAGATAAAAGAGTATCATTATGTATTAACCCAAAGAAAAAGTAAAGTCCCCCTATATCTCCGCCGTCAGGCAGAAAAATATAGAACATCAAATATGTTACAATAAAGAATAAATTAAGCATTTTTAATTTCCGTGATTTATCTACGTAAGATGACACAAATAAATTTGTCAAAAAGAAAATGATAGCATGAATAAATGGTATCAGTAAAAAAGTCATAATAAATCTAATCCATCCGAAATTTGCCATCCATGAAACAGCAGCAATAAATATGGACAGGACAGATAATAGAATGACCATTTTCTTGTCAGAGGTATCGTTTTTCCTTGCTTTATGAGCCCCCATATTGTTCCGCCTACAATGACAATCGTAGCAGTCATGATTACTGATATAAGTAAAAACAATAATATGCCGCTTGGAATATTTGCTAACATAATATCACCTTGCTTCAATTATACCATACCTATCCATAAATGACAAGATAACAAAGATTTTTAACAAGATTTTGGATTGCATCTCAAGCCAAAACCCTTTATGATGTAGCAAAACTGATATTGCTGTATAAGGAAATGGAAAGAGAATATTTACTCCTTCAAAGTTGGAAACATAAAGCTTGCCTAAAAGGCAAACAGAATTAAAAACAGAAAGGAACGAGCAAAGATGTCATTTGAACTGGATAATCCACACGGCGTATATGCGATGGGAAACGGGAGGCTGTGTGCTTATGGAAGCGGGGGGGACATTATCCAACTATTTGGCGCGCCCTACAGCGCTCCAAGCGTTGGAACGCTTACGCTTCTGGATAGAGATACATACACAGTGGACTCTGTCCGCGTCCGCCCTTCCGCCGTCTGGAAGCATACTGTCCTGCAAAATGGGGAGCAGATTGCAGAATTAACGGAATTTGTGGACAGCAAACATGCCTGCTTTATCCGCCGTATCGCGGCCAGAAAGCCACTGTCCTTTGTTTTCCAGGCGGAACCTAAAATTGTAGCTGCGGAAAATTCCGCCTACTTTCCGGAGGCGAGTGGCGCTTTGCTGCTGACGACACCTGCCAGCGCTTACATTTACAACGATTACCCAATGCAGCACGAAGTTGTCAACCAGCTCGTTGTGCGCGGCTGCTGTGCCGTGGAGAAGGCCGGAACGCACCGGCTTATCCTGTCAATACAGGAAGGGATAACAGATATTATTTTCTGTGGTTCTCTACAATATAACGAATGTATATTAGCAGCCGAGGAGGTTCTCTCCACACCGTTTGAAGAAATTCTTTCGAGAACAGAAGCTTACTGGTCGCAGTTCAAGGGTCGCCGCGCGGCAGTAGAGGAAAAGGTCGCCGCTTCGCCGCATCCAGAGCTTTTGGATGTTATTGACGACGTGGCGGTTCTGATAAAGTCGCAGCAGTCCGCGGAGGGTGGCGTCCTTGCCGGATATAACTACCATTTGGCCTATGTGCGCGATATTTTTGGCGTGTCCCGGTGTTTCCTCGTGCTTGGCTATCTGGAGGAGGCAAAACAAATTCTCCGGTTCTATTACGATATTTTTAAACGGTATGGGTTCATCAAAAACGCGCAGGCGATGGGGGTTTATGGCGCATTTCATGAGCATGAAAACGATGAGGTGGAAATTACGGGGTATCTCATCATCCAGGCGTTTCAATACGTTGAAGCAAGCGGAGACACTGCATTTTTAGATGAAATGGCCCCTATGCTGAAATGGGCGTTTCGGGCACAGATGCGGAACCTAAAACACGATATGCTTCCGTTTAACGGGGATGAAACCTACATTGCCGGGGGAGTGCTTCCCCGCTATGTGATGTATGATGGCAGTGCAGAGGCGACCCTGCTATTTCTGACGGGAGGCGCCTTGATGCATAGGAAGGGTATGCTCAGTGAACAGGAAGTATCTGTGCTTGAACAGGTAAAAGCCGCTTACCGCAGCAACTTTTTCCGCGATGGGAGCATCGTCACCAATGTTCCGGAACGGATGGACCCGCAAGAATACCCCAGATTCCGGATGGGAATCTGCGAGGATTGCTGCCGTCACGGCTGGACAGAAAAAAATGGCGGAGACCGCTATCTCTGCCCGGATTGCTTGGACAAGAGTACGATTGGGGCGCGGCAGGAAAAACGGTTTGAACTGCAATCGGTCAGCCTGGTTCCTTTATTTATCGGAAGCGATTTATTCACTACCGAGGAATTGTCCAAAATGGTCTGCCGGATTATGCAAAACTACCAGGAAACAGGACGGTTTCCCTCCAGCCCGTCGAGCGATGTTACTGTCGGATACGACTACGGTCTTTTGTTATACAGCCTAACCAAGCTTGGCATGATGGAAGAGGCGGGAGATATTTATCGGAAAACCATAGAAAAGTTGGATGAATATGGCGCTTGGGTGGAGTATTATATTGGAAACCGGCCTTACAATACCCGGTGCCGGCCGTGGGAAAGCGGAATCAATCTGTCGGCTTGCGTCGATTATGTTATCAAAACAGCTGCTTGCCGCCGTGGGAATGCTTCCTGTGCACAAGACTAAGATTTTTTCTGAAAAATATATGTGTAAGAATTGCCGAGGTGGAACTTGAGAACAGCCACAGCCGCCGTGTAACACGAAAGCCGCTCTGCTATCTGATATGGCGCAGCTGCGTGATAAGCTGAAGAAACTTTGCTTTGATAAATGGAGGCCTTTTTTGCAGTGTCAGGCCGCAAAAGTCCGCGATATACTCAGCGGTTTGTGTAATGGTAAGCTGTTCGGTGTCAATCCGGTTTTCGAACAGGGGATTGGAAAAAGCCGCAAGACAACTGTCAATCTGGCGGGCGGCCCAGGACCTTTTTCCCTCCAGCCGTTTGCGCAGCCGCTTTTTCAGTGTACGTCTATTGGCACTGAGAACAAAATGTGTAACCGCGATTCCGGCATTCCGCAGGCCGCCAATAATTTCGGCATAATAAGCTGAATTGATAATTGTCATTGGAACGAGGATGACACCGTCATAATCCAGCGCGATTGCTTTGAGCATCTCCAGATTGAAAAAGCGCCAAAGCCGCTCGTCCTGAAAATTTTCTCTCTGCATGGAAAGCGGCTCATTATTGCGCAGATAATATCCGGCGTTCTCCGGGTCGAAAACAAAGGAACCAGGAAGTCTGCGGTGAAGCGCATATGCTGTCTGTGTCTTGCCGCTGCCGAACGCGCCGTTTATCCAGATAATCATGGCACCTTCCTCCGTATTATGGCTGAAGCTCCCGCATGGCCGTGATGTAGTCCATACAGTATTCGTCATTTCCAGAGAGGGCGTTCGCGGCGGCCAGTGCAGCACGTATACGCGGAGAGGATGGATCTAAAATCGCGCTGTCCAGACCGGCATAGAGCGCTGCGGAGAGAAATGCACAGTTGATTTCAATCCGGTTTGGGAGTCCGAAGGAAATGTTTGACAG
>CABSKZ010000323.1 GCA_902478395.1 uncultured Eubacteriales bacterium
TCGGGTGTGGAAATCGGCTTTGTTGACCGGTTCAGCGGAACGCTAATCGTTACCGGAACCGTTTCCGAGGTGGAGGCGGCGCTGCACGCGTTGGTGGATTACGCACAGGAAAAGCTGGGCTTTACGGTCTGTGAAATCACAAGGACGTAAGCCGCATGAAGAAAATTATTTTTATTGGCAGAAGTGAATGCGGAAAAACAAGCCTGAAACAGGCAATGCGCGGAGAGAAAATATCGTATCAGAAAACGCAGTATGTCAACCATTTTGATGTGATTATCGATACGCCGGGTGAATACATCGAAACAAAGATGCTTGGCGGTGCGCTCGCGCTGTATTCCTATGAGGCAGATGTGGTTGGTCTGCTGCTCAGCGCTACGGAACCATATTCGCTCTATAGCCCTAACATTACGTGTATGGCAAACCGGGAGGTTATCGGAATTGTAACGAAAATTGACCGGGCGGATGCAAATGCGGACCAGGCCGAAGCATGGCTGCGGCTTGCGGGCTGCAAAACAGTTTACAGGGTAAGCTCCTATACAGGAGAAGGCATTTGGCAGATTCTCGACCACCTGAAAGAAGAAGGTGACCAAATGCCATGGGACAAACGGTCCGAAACGCCTAAATAAATGATTTTAGGACGAAAACAGACAAAAAACCAAAAAAAACAACATAAACTCACAAAATTCTATTGACTTTTATAGTTTATGTGTTAGAATATATTGTGAAAGGATTAACAGCACACAAAAGGTATTATGATATTTTTATAAAGGAGAATGTAAAATGGTATCTGAGTACGAAATCAAAAAACAAATCTGTGAAATCGGGAAAAGAATCTATGACAGAGGAATGGTTGCTTCCAACGACGGTAACATCTCTGTAAAAATCACCGACAACGAGTTCCTCTGCACACCGACCGGTGTCAGCAAAGGGTTCATGACCCCTGAATACATCTGTAAGGTAGACGCGCAGGGCCGGGTATTGCAGGCGAACGGCAACTTCAAGCCTTCCTCTGAAATCAAAATGCACATGCGTGTGTATAAAGAAAGACCGGACGTAAAATCTGTTGTTCACGCGCATCCGCTTTACGCAACAAGCTTTGCGATTGCGGGTATTCCGCTGACGCAGCCGATTATGCCGGAAGCTCTTATCGCGCTTGGCTGTGTTCCGATTGCCGCGTACGGTACGCCTTCCACAGATGAAATTCCAGAAGCAGTTTCAAAATACCTGCAGTACTACGATGCCGTTTTGCTTGAAAACCATGGCGCTCTGGCATACTCCGATTCTCTGCTTGCAGCGTACCACAAAATGGAATCCGTTGAGTTTTACGCACAGCTTCTATATCTCTCCAAGCACTTGGGCGGACCGAAAGAACTGTCTGATTCACAGGTTCAGAGACTGTATGAAATTCGCAGACAGTTTGGTATGACCGGTAAGCATCCGGCTGACCTCTGCCCGAATGTACAGGCTGGCAAAGAGAGCTGCCACAGCTGCGGCGGGGACAGCAGCGCATGCACCTGCAACCATGGAGGCGACAGCGATTTGGTCGCGGAAATTACCAGAAAAGTAATGGAACAGCTGAATAAATAGAAACCGTTTTTGCGGGAAAAGAGGTGGCATTGATGAAAGACGAATACACACAGGTGATTGAAGCTGTGGTGAAAAGCGTCCTCGAGTCAAAGCCTGCCGAAAGAAACACCGGAATAGAACTTTCAAATATGACGCTGCGCCTCGCAAAACTCTTGATTTCCCGTGTGGAGGAGAAAGCGGCCCAGATGGGTGTGAATGCTGTCGTCGCGGTTTCCAATACGGCGGCACGGCCGGTGGCGATAGAGTGTATGGATGATTCCTATATCGCAAGCTACGATGTCGCGCTGAACAAAGCCTACACCGTGGTCGCGCTGAAAATGCCGACGACCCAGCTCAAAGGGCTTTGCCAGCCGGGACAGCCGCTCTACGGAATCCAACTGACCAATCAGGGACAGATTGTGATTTTTGGCGGCGGCGTGCCGTTGATTTACCAGGGCAAGCTGATTGGCGGACTGGGTGTCAGCGGCGGTACGGAGGAACAGGACACAGCGCTGGCTGAGTTCGGGGCATCTGTCTTAGAGGAGGCTGTCGCGTGTCTGTAGCAGCCAAGCGGCTTCCGCTTGTCTACGCGGACCGTGCATCCGACATCAGAGCTTTGGCAAAACAATTACTCCGGGACTCCGGCCATGTTGTTTTCGCGGAAGCTGGAATTGCGGATGAACTGATATATTACCTGATAGAAGAGGGCAGTTACCTGTTGTCGCAAAAGCAGGCGGACCAGTTAACCAGGCGGCTGGCAGAGGGAAAATCTTTTGCTTCTGTCCGCACGGCTTTGGTTGAATTAAATGCGGTGGCGTGTGGCGACAGGACAGGGTTATTGTTTGAAGCAGAGCAGGGCCATCCCTTGCTTGCAGCCTGTGGCGCCGTGCCTGTTACCGGACTTGTCCGGGTGAGAGGCTACGGTGACATGAGACGAAAAGCTGCATGGTTGGCGGAGCAGAAAGAATTTATTCCGGTGATGGCTTCCGGTCATTTTGGTACGGAGAGGAGCAAGAAAATGGATATTAATTCGGAAAAGATAGAACAGATTGTAAAAGAAGTGCTGCAGGGTATGACGGGCGCTCCCGCTGCGGGCGCGGCACGGCCTGCGGCAGCGGGCAGCATCCCGAAGACGAGCCGTGTTGCAATGCTCACAGCGCTTGAACACTATGACATTAAGGAATATCCCATCCCGGAACTGGGGGACGACGATATTTTGGTCAAGGTGGAAGGGTGTGGCGTCTGCGGTACGGATGCACATGAGTTTAAACGTGACCCGTTCGGTTTAATTCCGCTGGTCCTCGGTCATGAGGGCACAGGCGAAATCGTTAAAATGGGGAAAAACGTGAAAAAGGACAGCGCGGGCAAACCGCTTGCAGTTGGCGACAAGGTCGTTACCTGTATGATATTCAAAGACAATCCGGACATCACTATGTTCGATTTGAATAAACAGAATGTTGGCGGCGCGGACGTATACGGCCTCCTGCCTGATGACGATGTGCACTTAAACGGCTGGTTTGCAGATTATCTGGTTGTTCGCGGCGGGTCTACCATCTTCAACGTCAGCGACCTGAGCCTGGACCTCAGAATTTTGATTGAGCCGTGTGCGGTTTTGGTTCACGCAGTAGAACGCGCGAAAACAACCGGTATCCTCCGCTTTAACAGCAGGGTAGTGGTACAGGGCTGCGGCCCGATTGGCCTGATTTGCATCGCGGTTCTCCGCACGATGGGCATCGAGAACATCGTTGCGGTAGACGGCGAAGACAAGCGGCTGGCGTTTGCCATGGAAATGGGCGCGAACGCAACAGTCAACTTCAAAAACTTCAAGGGTCAGGAAGCGCTGGCCAAGGGAGTTGAAGATGCGTTTGGCGGATATCTCGCGGACTTCGCGTTCCAGTGCACTGGTTCTCCGGTGGCACATAGCAATATTTACAAATTTATCAGAAACGGCGGCGGTCTTTGCGAACTCGGTTTCTTCATTAACGGTGGGGACGCGACCATCAATCCGCATTTCGATATTTGCGCAAAAGAAATCACGACGGTTGGTTCCTGGGTCTATACCCTGCGCGACTATGCCACGACGTTTGATTTCCTGAAGCGGGCAAAGGGCATCGGCCTTCCAATCGAAAAGCTGATTACCCATAAATTTCCGCTTGATAAAATCAATGAAGCACATGAAACAAACCTGAAGATGGAAGGTTTGAAGATTGCGATTATCAACCAGTAGCGGCGCTGCTGGCGGAACATCCCTGAAAACGGAG
>CABSKZ010000324.1 GCA_902478395.1 uncultured Eubacteriales bacterium
GAACGTCTTTGAGAGCCCTCCCTCTCGTCAGAATTAGTGCCGGAAGAACCGCAGAAAGACCTACCATGATGCCGTCCGTCAAAGGCGTATGCAGCGGAATAAAGTTTCCTGTCAGCAATGCCCAAACGATGGTTCCAAGATACCCCGCAAAAAAGCCGGATACAGGTCCAAATAAAATTCCAATGGCCGGGGCCAGAAACGCAAATAAACGAAGCATGACTGCGCCCGGAATCAGCGGAATCGGGGAAGCATATGCCCACAGAATTCCACAGAGCACGCCGAAGATAATGTAGAAAATAACATTGATAAAAGAAAAATTCTTCGCCTGGTTTGAGTTACCCATAATAATACCCTCTCCCTTATGATTAATATTTTATTTGAAACAGTTCGTTAAATATGTCAGTCAAAGTTTTGACTGCATACTCAAACAGTTTGTTTCCTTTTTCTTCCGTCGCATAAGTGGGTGCGCCAATGACACCGCTTTTGGTCACATCCGCCGTTTTCCAACCTACATTTACAGGACCGAACAGCGTGGCGTAATGATTATCTTTTAAAGTTTCCACCGGATCTTCATCAACAGCAAGTTCCATATGAACAGTATGCGGGGCGCAAGATAACATCAATGATGTTTCCAATTCACAGGCATGAAAAACGCCATATTTACCAGACTCTTTCAGATCCTTTAAGCCTTCATTCCAAAACGGCGTAAACCACCAGTCAAACACAAACACTTCAATGCCAAGTTCAATCCGTAAGTCACGGCTGATTAAATTGAGCATATCCGTATTCCCGCCGTGGCTGTTAAACAGTACGACCTTTTCAAAGCCGCTTGCAGCGACCGACTTCACAATATCCTGAAGCACACAATAGTATGTTTGCGCACTATATGTAATCGTTCCGGGAAAGCCCATATGTTCATTGCTTTTCCCATATGCCATAAGCGGCAGATAAACAACGTTATTTTCTCCGAAATCGGCTTCCTTCTGCATCTTTTTGATGAGACTTTCCAAGATAATGGTATCCGTACCAACAGGAAGATGGGCTCCATGCTGTTCAATAGAAGCCAGCGGAAGAACAACGATACTTTTTTCCTTATTTAAGCTACGAATTTCTTCTCTAGTGCACTCATTCCAAATGATATTCATTTGCTATCCATCCTTTCTTATACACTAAATGGGAACAGGAAATGAAGTGTGATACAGGCAATGGCAATTAATATAAAGGACACAATAAATAAAATATCCGCTTTGTCTACCTGTATATTTTTGTAAGAGGTCCGCTTCACTTTAAAATCCAGCTTATAGTAATACATGGCCAATGAAATATTATGTCCTTTATTCAATACCCGGAATAACAGCGGAAATGACATTGTCACATAATTTTTCATTTTCTGTATCTTGCCGCAGTCGTCCAGTTCTAAACCTCTCGAGCGCTGTGCATCCATGATGGCATTAAACTCATTCATGATAATCGGGATAATTTGAAACAGCATCCCCGTTCCAAATGCAATCGCATATGGTACCTTCCATTTTCGAAGTCCTAAAATGATATCGCTGAAATTGGTAGTGATGATGACCGTGAAAAATCCAGCAATCATCAGATAAATCCGAAATATGAAAACCACGGACTTGTAGAAATCATACAGTTCTAAACTGAACATGTTTGTCCGGAAAATAACCACGCCCGGATTTTGCTGGAATAAACCAATCAGCGTCCATATTACAAAAATAAAAATAAATAAAACCTTCAGCTTTTTTGCAAGCCCCAGCATTTCCCTGCCGATTTTTCCCTTCGTCCAAATCGCTATGTAACAAACAAGAAGGAACAGCAACGGAACACCGTTACATATGAACGAAGTTATCAGTGTAAATACTATAAAAAACAAAAATTTACTGCGCGGATCAAGCCGGTTCAGAAACGCATCCCGGGCACTGTATTGTAAAAAATCCATTATTGCGTCCCTCCTGCCTGCACACCATATTGCGCAAAGAAAGCTTCTGCAAATGCGTCTGGCGTGACGATATCGGGCGCAAGCCCAAATTTCCGGCAAAGCTTGATAACCGGCGGAACGGTAATGTTATATTCCTCTAGCATATTGAAATTTTCAATAAACGCCTCTTTTGGACCATAAAATACATTTTTCCCTTTATTCAAAAGTAGAATCTCGTCCGACTGCTTAAATACAAACGGCGTTTCGTGGCTAATCATGATAATCGTTTTCCCCATCGCTCTTAACCGTTCAATAATTTCTTCCAAACGCATTCTCAGCTTCGCATCCATCCCGAGGGTTGGTTCATCGAATATGATCACCTGAGCGGATGAAAACAAGACTGAAAGCACCGTCAGAATATGCTTGATTCCCATTGAGAGGTTAACAGGAAACTCTTGCCTATCTTCATACAGTCCAAAGTCTTTGAGCACCTGCAGCGCATCCTCTTCTTTGTATTCAATCCCCTGCGCCTCTGCACAGAAAACCAACTCATCATATACCGTTTCTTCAAAAATCATATGTTCCGGATGCTGAAACACCAGAATAACATCTTTTGAAATTTGCGCCACAGTTTTATCCTTCAAACTTTCACCCAGAAACCGAACCTCGCCCGAAGTTGGAGTATAGAGTCCATTTAAATGTTTGACCAATGTCGTTTTACCCGAACCATTCTGCCCAATGATAGAAATAACTTTTCCTTTTGGAAATCTGACGTTAACACCTTGCAGCGCATGGAAATCGCCAAAGTATTTCTCAACGTCCACCACTTCTAAAAATGCATCCTCTTCTGACAATGCATTGACCGTTACTGACTGGGCTTCTGCGGGATTTGGCGCATAAGAGGATAATACATCCACAGCCCCCTCAACCGTATAGAACATCGGTAGTGCCGGCGCCTGTTTTTTCAATTCACGGAATATTTCCACACACTGGGGGATAGTAACGCCCAATTGCTTTTGCAAATCGAATTTGGTGAAAAATTCTTCTTTTTCTCCGCAAAATGCTACTTCTCCGTCCAACAGGCCAATCACCTGTTCCACAATTTCACAGCACCAATCGAGATTATTATCAATAATAATCGTGGTTTGTCCGGTTTCTTTCAGTTGATTTAAAATCTGCTGAACCAACTGCTTTCCCATTGGGTCGAGGGAACTAACAGGCTCGTCCAATATCAGGACCTTCGGCTCCAGTGCTAAAACGGAAGCAATGCAAACAGCCTGTCTTTGCCCGCCGGACAACGTGGAAACCGATCTGAAACGCAGATGCTGGATATTCAGCAAGTCCAACACAAATTCCAAGCGCTCCGCAATTAATTCACTTGGAAAGCCTCTGTTTTCCAAGCCAAATACAATGGCATCCTCCACCCCGTAGCCAAACAGCTGATTTTCGGGCGACTGACTAACCACACCGACCGCCACGCTGTACTTATCCGGTTCAGGAAGTTCGAAACTGCCTTCTAGTATCCCATTGGAGATCAAATTGGGAATCACACCAGAAATAATCTCTCCCAGTGTTGATTTCCCACATCCACTCGGGCCTACAACACAAGCAATTTCTCCATCATCGATCTGAAAGCTAATATCCTTTAAAATTTGTTTTCCGTCTTCACGGTACTTATAACTGATTTGATCAACTGTCAAACTCATACGATATCTCCCTTGTCCACATTCGGCGTCCGCTTACGCACAGGGAACACCGGCAGTTTTTCAAGGTAAATAATATCTTCTCTGTCTGCCGCACTGCCCTCCGCCAAAATAGCAGCTTTTGCAGCGATATGGCCGCCCGCTTTTTTGACCAGTGCTTCCATTTCCTTTAAGGATTCGCCTGTACTGATGAC
>CABSKZ010000325.1 GCA_902478395.1 uncultured Eubacteriales bacterium
ATCGCTTCTCTATTTTCCAGATAATCTTCCAGGTCAATAATATTCGTATTCATTGTGTCTTCCTCCTATTCTTTCGGTTTGAAACTCTTAGTTCTCGTTAAAATTTCATCTTTGGCACGGGTGCCCTTACAAGGCGGGTGCCCAGCGTTGTTGCCGTTAAAAGGCTGTATAAACCGTGTACTTCAAAGGGGCTATTTGATGCGTTACTCCTGTGCTCTTGCCTTCGCCTCTTTCTCCGTCCAGACATCGGATTTAACGCCAATACGAGCGGAAACAAAGCGTTCGCCCTTGTGCGCCTTATAATCCTTATAAGCAGCAATAATAATCTTGCGGCCAATGAACAGCGTCGGGACGTTAACAAACACCAGCACAATGTTAACCAAATCACTCACTGCCCAAAGGTTGTCGAGCTGCAGGCCAGAGAGAACCGTCAGTGTACCAAGTGGAACAAACACAAACGCGCCGGCAACACGAACCGCCTTGATGACGCCCTTCTTGTCAGAAACCTTGTGCGCAGCAATCTCAGAGTAAGTAATGTCGCAGCACAGCGTGGTAAATGCAAACAGGCCAAATGCAAGAATAACTACAATCACGACAATCGAATCCAGTGCAGTACCAGGGGTAAGTTCACGAATCGATGCGACAAAAGTCGCCATCTTGTTGTACTTGATGCTGCTCCAGTCAATGTTGGGATTCTCCCAAATAGCGCCGCCCGCAACAATGAAGCCGGTCAGCGTGCAGATGACAACCGTGTCAATAAAAACGCCGATGGACTGCATAATACCCTGCTCGCAAGGGTGATCCTGATCCGAAATAGCCGCGGCCTGCGTAGCAGAACCCATACCAGCCTCGTTAGACAGAAGGCCTCGCTTAAGGCCCTGTGCAAGCGCAATGCCGAACGTACCGCCGAAAATGGACTGAGGCTTGAATGCCTGCGTAAAAATGGTAACAAAGAAAGCGGGGAGCTTGGTGATATTTGCGACCATCAGCAGCACAGCAACCGCAATATAAATAAGAGCCATGGTCGGGACCGCTGCATCGGCAAAGCCGACAGCCTTTTTAATACCGCCAAATGCAATAATGGCGATCACAACAATAATGACAACCGCAACCACATAGTAGACTGGTTCCGTAACATCCGTGGTACGGTTAAGCGCTGTGTCCATAATCGTGCTCATTGAAGTAAACACATGAAATGTATGTACCGGAATGCTCATCAGGTTATAGATCAGATAAAGCACGCACATTGCAGTACCAACCCAAACCTTATTTCTCCACAATTTCTGCGTATAGAACGTAAAGCCGCCAACATACTCGTCTCCTTTGCGTTCCTTATAGATCTGTGCCAGCGTACCTTCAGCAAAAGCAGTAGACATACCGAGAACAGCAGACACCCACATCCAGAAGATCGCGCCGGGCCCGCCGATGGAAATCGCACCGGTTACGCCGACGATATTACCAGCGCCGACACGGCCGCCCATACTCATCAGGAACGCCTGCAGCGGTGTAGTACCAACCTTGGCCTCCTTCTTAGAATGGGTCAGCATCCTGATGCTTTCCTTGAATTCCTTAAACTGAACACCTTTCAGCCTAATCGTAAAATAGATACCAATACCAAGCAGGAAAATAATACCGAGAGAGTATTGGCCTAAAATAGGAATCGAAGAATACCAGTTGAAGTTTGTAGGAACATCCCAGAGAAAGTCGCTAATCGGCATAACGCCTGCAAACAAGTCGTTAACCGCCTGTAAGATTCCGCCCATAATATTTCCTCCCATATATTTATTTCTGCAAATACTCCGTTTTTTAAGATACTGAGTTACAGATCGTATGTATTGGCCCCTTCTGTTTTCCTCCTCTCATAAAGAACTGCCAATGCAACGTACTAAAGCAACTTCTATGCCAAACTCATTAATATACCGTTTTTTTCGAAATTTGGCGGAATACATATTTTTGAGGTTTTATTTTGTGCGTGCTGCGCAGAATATTCTCTTTTACTGCACTTACTCCGCACCTGCGTCCATCAGTTTATTTCCCTTTTTTACAGCACGAATAAGTAATCAGGCTTTCCAGATCCTAATAGCAGCCTATAATCGCCCATTAGAGCCTATTATCGCCTGTATTTTTTCTCTTCCATCGTCCGTCAGTTCACTTCCCCGTCTTCCCTGATATGAAACAATGTATCCAAGGCGACAAAGCTTGCGCATTGTCAAACGGATTTCTGTCTCCGTAAACGGAAGCCCCTGGACTGCCGCCTCCTTAAATAGCGCCTGCCTGCCAATGGCCCGCCCGTGCTGCTGGCTTTTTTCTATCTCTTCAAGAATAAAGAGGGAAATGTCTTTTTGCTCATCCGCTCTTGCCTCCATCTCACCTTCAAACTCAAAAAAGCTATTTCCCAGAATTGAAATGTCTTCAATGTCTATTACGGGTTTTTCAAGGCTCGACAGATATTCCGTAGTATTTCTCAGTTCTCGCACATTGCCAGGCCATGCATACTGCAATAATTTTTCCTCTGCCTGAGCAGATAGCGTATACCGTGCGTTATTCTTCTCTTTGAAGCTGTCAATTAGGAGCGGGATATCATCTTTTCTTCCCCGCAGCGGCGGAATACTCAGTGGAAGCACACACAATCTGTAATAAAGATCTCTGCGAAAACTGCCTTCTTCGATCATTTTAACAAGGTTTCGATTCGTTGCACAAATAACGCGAATATCGACATTTATCAAATTCACTCCGCCGACCTTCTGAATTTTCTTTTCTTCAAGGACGCGAAGGAGCTTTGCTTGCATCGGCAGCGGCAGTTCCCCAATCTCATCAAGAAAAATCGTCCCTTTGTGGGCAAGTTCCAGCATACCGATTTTGCCTTCATTTTTCGCTCCCGAAAAAGCGCCGCCCTCATAACCAAATAGTTCACTTTCCAGCAGATTTTCCGGAAGCGCCGAGCAGTTCAGCGCTACAAAAAGGAAGTTCCTTCGCTTAGACGCATTATGGATTGCCTGCGCAAACAGTTCTTTTCCTGTGCCGCTCTCACCGTAAATGCACACGTTGGAATCAGACTTCGCCATTTGCCCAGCAGTTTTCTTCGCCTTGATAATAGCCTTGCTATTCCCCAGAATATCATCAAAACAATGCGTCGCTATATGTCCGCTTCCACTAATTCTACGTCTGAATTTATGCTGTCTAGCCTCCGCCTCATTAAAGTATTCCAACATGATAACGTAGCCAACATTCTCTTCCGCATCTTCTACGCCGGATACAGTTATAATTACCGTCCTCTTGTTAATCTCCGCTATTGTTTCATAAGGATTTTGACTGCTGCGTACAACCGCTGTTAATTGCAGCTCCGGAAACAGGTCAAAAATACTGAACCCTACGATAGCATTTTCCTGATTTGCAAGAATCTTTTCCGCGCTCTTACTTACCAAAAGAATTTGACCGCCGCTGTCAACAATGATAATTCCCTGTCGGACAAGCGCCAACACCGTATTAAAGCTGACCAGCAGATTATTTTTCTTGCCAATCAAGGTATTTAACTTTGCACTGAACTCCACTTGGTTTTCAATATCTTTTTTGACTTTCTCCCCATCCTGATAATTCTCCACCCCGAGCAGTTCTGCACATCTGTCAATTGAAGATTTCGCTAAAAGTCTTTGCCCCAAATCAATCACGGTATGGATCCCTTTTGGAACCAGATCTTTTTCGCCAACCGTAATTGCCGTATCTATATCCGGATCAATTTCGCAGCCACACCCGGGATAGAATGGAATCAGGTTGATATTTTTGGACATCGCGTTATACAGCATGGCCATGGTCTCCATGC
>CABSKZ010000326.1 GCA_902478395.1 uncultured Eubacteriales bacterium
AATTATGGATACCAATGAAGAACTGGCTTCAAAAATCGAAAGCAATAAGCCCTATATCATCAACGAGTTTCTTAAGGGACTTGTGCTGAATGAAATCACGCAGCCGGGGGAAATTGACAGTATTATCAATGAGCTGGAAATTCCTCTTTCAAACGGCGGAAACTATGCCGTGCTATTGATATGGAATGAATTTAACTGCCCCGACGGAAAGCAATATGCAAGAGAATTGTATTTGCGTAAATTTATTATACAAAATGTGATAACAGAGCTTGCACCGGCCGCCATTTCCTGTGAAATCAGCTTTGATAACCTGTGTTTTATCCTTCCGTTTAGGCAGAAAACAGAACCGGAATACCGGATGGAAATCGAATCGATATTTGACACAATTGACAACGTCTTGGTTCAGGACGTGAATTATAATTTGAAATACGCCTGCGGAGATGTTGTAGATTCACTGCAAAAAATCAGCGCTTCTTTTTTTGACGCAAAGAATAAACTAATTTTGGAGCAGACGGCGGAAGCGACTGGGCAGAACGAAAGCGGGCAGGAAATTTACTATCCGCTGGAATTGGAAGCCTCGTTGATCAACGCGGTCAATACCGGTTCGAAACAGTCCATTTTCTCCATCTTCAAGCTTATTACTGAGGCAAACCAAGGATTATCCGACCCGTCGTTTCTTTTAGGATACCTTTCCGGGACGCTGCGCCGGATTGTGTCGGAGAAAAAAGCGCTGATTCCAGATGCCATACTCGAATCCTTCCACTACCAGCTGGCCGACCCTGAGGAATACCTGAATATTTTCACACAGGTTTGCGATTATGTATCTTCGAACAATTCCCCACTTCTGACAAAAATCAGGCAATATATTGATGAAAATTTTTCAGATACACAGTTATCCAGAACCAACATCGCGAAGCAGTTTCATATCACGGAAGAATATATTTCCGTTCTGTTTAAAAAATATGACAACAGCACTTTTTTAAATTATGTGGATAAGGTTCGGGTTCAGCACGCGCAAATTCTCCTGCAGGAAAATCCCTCTATGCCGTTAGAGCAAATCGCGGAAAAATGCGGATATTCCAACATCATTTCCTTCCGCCGCGCATTTAAAAAAATAACAAATACCGTTCCTTCGGCCTTTCGCAAAAAATGAAAACGGAGTCTGCATGCTATTCTCCATATGCTGCATGGATGAGGCGATTAATGTATGCTCGCCGCCTTATCTTTCCAATTAGGAACCCTTCTCCTATAGCGGCAGGGACAGAATATACCTCGTTATCAAAAGACCGCGCAACAATGCGCGGTCTTTTGATCATTTATCGATTCTGGTATATAGATCTAACGTTACAAGCTAAATTTAACAATTTACACCAAACAAATGCAGGCATTTTCACAACGGTACTTGGTGGCCCGTTTCATAATTCTGAGAATTCCCCACAGGCCGGATTCCACATCCCATCTGAGAGAGCCCGAACGGTACAGATAATCTCCCGGTGCGGCCGCACCGTTTTCCAGTTCCATTTGATATGCTCCGCCGACACTTGCCGCGCCTTGTATTGAAATTACTCTTGAAAACGGGTCGTTGGGCTGCGGCCTCCATTTGTGCCCGTGAAGTGTAAAATGGAAATTGTTTGATTCATACTGAGAGAAAAGACTGCGCGTATGCGGCCTGCGCAATTTGGACACCGAGTATGAAGAAAACAAAAAAGCCAGACTTAAACGGTAATAAATGCGGGGAATGAATAAGCTGCCCGTTTATATTCCATCTGGAAAATAAACGGGCAGCGCATTACCAATTTTTATTTTCTTTTGAGCAATTATGCTGTTTTTTTCTTTCTTCCACCATTTTCACAAACCATTCCACCATATTTGGGTCGGTATGCGAGAAGAACGAGCTTTTGCCCGTATCAAGCATTGCAACAGCATTCATTTCTTCATCTGTAAGAGTAAAATCGAACACATCGAAATTTTCTTTCATTCTTTCTTTGTGTGTTGATTTTGGAATTACAATAACACCTCTTTGCATATGCCAGCGCAAAATTACCTGTGCCACAGTTTTGTTATATTTAGCGCCTATTTCAGCAAGCACAGGATTCGTAAACATTTCGCCTCTGCCTTCGCCAAAGGGCGCCCATGCTTCAGGGGCGACATCATATTTCTTTGACCATTGAAGCTGATTGTTCTGCTGATGGTGCGGATGTATCTCAATCTGATTTACCATTGGTTTTATTCTTGCAAAGGACGCTATATCAATCATTCTGTCTACATAGAAGTTTGAAATACCGATTGCACGGATTTTGCCCTGTGTATATAAATCCTCTAATGCTCTGTATGCGCCATAAACATCAGAAAACGGCTGATGCAGCAAGCACAGGTCAAGATAATCCGTTCTTAATTTTTCCATTGAGGTTAATACAGACTCTTTCGCAGCTTCGTAGCCGTAGTTTTCAATCCAGACCTTTGTGGTAAGGAAGATTTCATCTCTCGAAACCCCAGATTTTTGAATTGCACTTCCTACCTGCTCTTCATTAAAATAACTCTGTGCGGTATCTATGGAGCGGTAGCCGACGGACAGTGCATCAATTACACATCTTTCGCATTCCTCTTTCGTTACCTGATAAACCCCGTAACCAAGTATCGGCATCTTAACGCCGTTATACAGTGTGATATATTCCATCGCGATTCCCTCCTTACCCAATCGTTCTGCCCATTTCGTAGGCTTCTTTCATACATTTCGAGTTTTTAATTTCGCCTTTTTCATAAACGCCGGTGCCGTAAATAACGCCCATCTCTTTCGCGCCATTTACACAATCTGCATAGCCTCTGAAACAGGCAAGCGTTGTTTCCATTGCCTCCTTTTCATTGTCAGCAGCGGTCATAATGTAATAAAATTCTTTATTCTTTACCTCGAGCCAGCGGGCAACCGTTCTGTCTATTAAAGCCTTGAGCTGTGCGTCTATGGAATAGAAATATACCGGGCTTGCAAAAACAAGAACATCGGCATCAATCATTTTCTGCAAAACTTCTGCCATATCGTCCTTAATGACACAAACGCCTGTGCCCTTGCAGGCATAACAAGCACGGCAATAGCCGATATTCTTTTCTGCAACACGAATTTTTTCAACCTCGTTGCCAGCTTCAACCGCACCTTTCATAAATTCGTCGCAAAGCAAATCGGAATTCCCGCCTTTTCTTGGACTTCCTGATAATATGAAAACTTTTTTACCCATCTTCTTTCACTCCTTCATTCTTCAGAAACATTTTTAGCGCTTATACGGGTATCTTCTGTCCATTCGCGGACGTCGCTTTCAGAAGCCCCCGACGAAAATCTTTTACCCGCAAGCCATTCGCCTGTTCCGGCCGCCTCTGCTAGGAGATTGCCGCTCTCACCCAAACTGGAGCTTGACGAGGTGCAGAACGGAATAACTGTTTTTCCTGTAAAGTCGTTCTCCTCAACAAAGCTGTTTACAGGCCAAGCCGCAATGCCCCACCATATTGGATAACCTATAAACACCGTATCATAGGATTCCCAATCTGGAACGGAAATTGTTTTAAGTTCCACATTTCTTTCATTTTCATTATTGTGTTCCCGCACAACACGGCTGTTATCGTCCGTCCAGTTTAAATCCTCGCTAGTGTACGGATTGACAGGTTCAAGCTCAAAAACGTCGGCATTTGTTTCATCTGCAATATATTTTGCAATTTTTTCTGTGTTGCCTGTGGCGGAATAATATACCACCAACACTTTCGCTTGTTCATTTGGCTGTTCTGCGTCTTCCGCGGAGTTTGCCTTCGCGATTGTCACCGTCTG
>CABSKZ010000327.1 GCA_902478395.1 uncultured Eubacteriales bacterium
AGCGAATCCGAGTGAAGCGAAGGATGAGCTTAGTGAGAATATATGCCCTTGTGGTTTAATAACCTCAAAAGGTTTTAATGAATGGCGGCGTTTTCCGCCGCCCAAACACCCAACGGTGTTCACTTTTGAGAACATTGAATTATCCTTCGACAAGTATCAGGCCGCTTGTTTTCGGTTCTGCTACACATTTTGCCGTCGTAAAATGCGAATGAAGTATCATATGGACTATGTCAAAACAAAGGCAATGACAGAACGCACTTTATACCGCCGTTTTTTTCCATGCAGGTACAATAAAAAAGCTTCTGTCTTGATAGTTTATGAAACGCTCCCAGCGAGAACAAATGGAGTATTACCGTCCGAAAGCGATGACTGGACAGGAAAATGGAGGAAAGATATGAAAAGAAATACT
Source organism: uncultured Eubacteriales bacterium (assembly GCA_902478395.1). Taxonomy (GTDB): domain Bacteria; phylum Bacillota; class Clostridia; order UBA1381; family UBA9506; genus CABSKZ01. Next base: position 410 of record CABSKZ010000327.1, read on the forward strand.
GACAAGTTTATTTTTGCCGCACTGTATCTCATCGGTTTTGTGGGGCCGAATTATTTGATGCTGCTGTTCTCCGGAGATTCCCAACTGCTCCCGATTCTGTTTTCCCTTCTTGGCCTGCCGTTTTTGATAGTAGGAACATGTTCCTACTATCATTACTTGAACCTGGAAAACCCGGACTACCGCCCCGACCTAAGCCTCGTGTTCAGACTCGGCCTCCGTTCCTCGCCAGGCTACCTCCTGCGCATTGTTGGATATACCCTGGTTCTGTATATAACGGCGCTGTTTGCTAACCTTTTCATTTCTGGTCTTCTGCTGCCGCCTTCCGTTGTTTACTGGACCACGACCGTATGCACCTACCTTTATATCGGTTTTATAAACAGTCCCCTTGCGAACCGCATCATCAAAGGCCCTCCTCTAAAAACCACTTTCAAGGGCTTTGTGTTTGCCCTGCTCTGCGCGATACCAGATGCCGCAGCAGGCGTTATTGCGACTTGGCTCATCAACCGCTCTTTAGAACACCCGTTGTGGGCACTGTGCCTTATCATTCCGCCCATGCTATACCTTCTTGGGCCGCAACTAATTCTCTGGAATTTGAAAAACAACCTCTGGCCGGAACCGGAGCAGGATGCTTAGTCTAAGACTCCAAAACAGGAAAGGCGGCGAACGCTTTGCAGCTTCCAGAATACTTCACATTGGAATATACTTATATCACAGGTGAATGCCATGCACAAAAGACTCCGCACAGCATGAAAGACCGGCATTTTCCATTTATTGTGATAGTATATGTCCGTCAGGGCGCTTACTACGTAAAAACCCCGGATACACTGTATACAGTGCACCGGGGCGAGGCAATCACTATCTCTGAAAATTTGCCGCACACCATCTTCATGGATGCGGACGGAGAACTGGATTGGATGCATATTTGCTGCCGCTGCTGTGGGCGTGATGTCCTCTGTGAGATGAATACGCCACGAATCTTCCACGGCGTATCCGCTTCGCGCTTGTCGGAGGCCTGCGAAGTACTTGCCGGACTAAAGAATGAAGCAAGGCAAAATTCCCCACTATTGACAACCGTGACCAAAGACGCACAGCTTTCCTCGGCTGTAGGATGTATTCTGCAAGAGTGCAAACCCGCATTCCGCCCTGCATCCCAGCCAATTGCCTCCGCACTTGGCTACATTCATTCCAACATCGGCACACAGCTTACTATTCCATTGATGGCAAAAGCCGCCGGCCTTTCCGTTTCTGCCTTAGAGCGGCGGTTTAAGGCGGAAATCCATCAAACGCCTTTGCAATACATCACCACCCGGCGGATGCAGCTCGCCGGTCAAATGCTGCTGCAGGGCCACCTTGTCTACGAGGTGGCCGATGCGCTCGGCTATCGCGACCCGCTGTATTTTTCAAAGGTGTTCCGCAAGCATATTGGCATGCCGCCTGGCAGCTATGTGGCCTATTATAATACCCGCCAGGACACAAAATAAGGCCCTCAGCGACGAAACCGCCCCAAATTGCAGGGCGCATCACCCGGGGACATTTAGAAAAATTCCACCTGTTGCTTCGCGCCCCGCTCCTCCCAATAATAGCGTGAAAATTTCCGCGTATGCTTAAAAATCCGCTGTATTCAGAATAGTTTTGCGCCATATACTTTCAAACGAACACGAGTGGGGTGATTCCTTTGCACACAAACCAAGAATGACTTTGGTAAATTTTAGGGAAATATCTTTTCCAGCTTTTTGCCCTTCCATACATAGTTTTAGATTCTATTTTGCTCCTACAACTCACTTGCATTTTCTTTCTGCCAACACGCCTTCACCAATCCAGTTGATACAGTTTCCCCCGCAGACTCGGATTACCGGTCCACAACACCTACCACGATAAGCTCTGCGGTATCATTTGAGGAATTGACGATTCCATGCGTATGCCCAACCCCCACGATGGAGAAATCTCCCGCGTGCATCTCCGAGGCACTACCGTCAAACAGCAGTGTACAAGAGCCAGAAAGTAGGTAGTAGATTTCCTCGCTTCCGCTATGGAGATGTTCTCCGATGGAAACACCAGGCGCCAGCGTATCGTGATGAAAAAAACAGATACCAAACTGGCTTTCTCCCTGTTTCAACATAGAATGGCACAGCACCTCTCCTGCCCCGCCGTGGCAACTGGGGAAACGCTCTGCTTCTGTTTCCGTTCCTTTGCGTATCATCTGCACTCCCTCCAATCGAGGACGGAAGAAACATATTCCGTCTTTTTTTCAAAGATGGCGTCATACACCGCCTGTGCTTCTATACAGGGGGAAACTCCATATAGCCCCTGTGTCCGCATTTTTCCCACCCGCATCCATTCCAGTGCCAAACGGAAATTGCCGCATTGGGAAACCGGCGCAAAACGTCCGGCGTTCATGGGCAGATTCATCTCCCAGCCCGAATATACCTTCAAATACTGGTAAAAAATAGGGTTCAAAATAGAAAAGCTATCAACCGCACCTGTCCTGTTCCACGGCACCCCAACGAGCGACAACTCTCCTCCATCACAAAGCGCCGCGCAGCAGGTTACCGCCGCCTGCTGCGTCCCCGAGCATTCCAATGCCAGGTGAAAACAGTGCGGCTCCTCCAGTTTGTTCCAAACAGGAAGCCCCGTAACCTGCCGGGCCGCCTCTGCCCTGCGCTCGTCCGGCTCAATTCCTGTGACATCATACCCACAGTTATAATACGCCTGCATCGCGAGAATGCCAACCGCTCCCAGCCCCGTCACCAGAACCCGGCCGCCCGGACGGACACCTGTCCGGCTCAGTGTTGCCATCGAGACACCCGCCATGCGTGAAAAGAGCGCCGCCTCCGGCGTGACCCCTTTTGGAATGCGGACAGCATTTTCTGCCTCCACAAGCTGATAGGAACGGTGATTTCCGCAGCAAAACACCAAATCTCCTGGCCTGAAGCCTTCTACGCCATCTCCGGCATCATCCACTTCAAACACCGCGGCATATCCCGGCGCGATGGGAAAACTATTATTTTGCAAATTCAGATAGCCATAGTGCAGTTCCGTCCCTGCGCTGACAAGGGAAAACAACGTTTTTCCTCCAATAAGGTTCCCGTTGGATGCCGGTTTCTCCTGCTCCCGCGACACCAGCTCTACCTTCTTTTTTCCAGTAAATAATATCTGTTGCATCGTTTATCTCCTTTCTGATAATTCGGTTTCATTATAACGCTCCTCTCAGTAAAACGGAATGGAAATTCTGCGCGGCAATATGGAAATTTATGCAGCCGGCATGTCAGCCGGAAACATTCCGGAAATAGTATATTAAAATAATTGCTGTGTTCACGAAAGCCAAATGGATAAAAGCGGAACATAAAAACTTGAAACAACTCTTTATTTTTCCTGTTCATTCCGGTATCC
>CABSKZ010000328.1 GCA_902478395.1 uncultured Eubacteriales bacterium
GTGCTGGGGATTCTATCGGGGATCGTATTTCTGGCGGCGCTGGCGCTGTTCTTTGCAGCCGGGTTCTGGCCGGGGCTTTCATGGCTGGTGATCGCGTTCCTGATCAGCCCCTACGGTCTGCCAATGGCGGCGGCCTGGCTGGTGGGGATCATCGGAGGCGCAAACAGCGCGTTAAAGGATTTCGTATTTGGTTAAACAGTTTCGGCGGGGCTCATTGGCAGCCCCGCCCTTTTTCTATAATTATGGCTGTCTGCTATGGCAGCTTTTTGATTGGAGGGATTTGATTGAAAGATACAACGCCAATTTATTTTCATTCTGCCACCTATGCGCATGAGCATGGGGAGCTGGATCAGTACCGTGCTTCCCACAAGGCAAACATTGCGTGTAAAGAGGCAATCGAACAGGCCATTGCGGACAACTACCGGGATAACCGTTTAGGCCCCGCATGTGTGCAGCAGGTCTTACAACAATTTGATCCTGGCCGGATTTTCTATGTCCTTGCCAACACGGTCCGGCAGAAAGAACATGACGGGCGAATTTCCCGTGATAACAAAGCCTGGGCGCAGACAATCCCGGTCTGTGAAGATAAGGACGGTTTCGGATATGACAGGAATGTTTCCTTTGTGGTAGACCGTAGCCATCCAGGACTAATGGATTTATTTCTTACCCAAGCCAGAGACATTGCAAAGGAGGATTTCAAGATGAATCAAGAGTTTACGAGCCGTAACCAAGTGGAGTTTATACGTCAGACCTACCCACCGAATACCCGGATTTTGTTGCAGCATATGGATGATCCCTATGCCCCGGTGCCCGCTGGCACCCGTGGAACTGTCAAGTATGTGGATGACATAGGCCAGATTGGGGTTGCCTGGGACAATGGACGCAGCCTTTCACTGATTCCCGGTATGGACACATATCGGAAACTGACCCAACAGGAGCTTACTCAGGAACAAGGTGAAAAGCCTTCCATACATGACAGTCTGGGCAAACATGCCGGGCAGCAGGCGGCTCACAGCGACAAACCGAAAATGAAAAAAGAACAGACACGATAACAGAGCCGGTTTTACAGTAAGGGGGTGATGGGATGGCGACCACACGGCTCATGCCGCTGCATGTCGGTAAAGGCCGGGATGTTTCCACGGCGATTGCAGACATCATTGACTACGTAGAGAATCCGCAGAAAACCGATTTTGGAAAATTCATTTATGGTTATGAGTGTGACACCCGAACCGCCGATGCGGAGTTTCTTTTATCCAAACGGCAGTATGCGAACCTGACCGGACGTAACCGGGGCGCGGATGATGTGATTGCCTACCATCTCCGGCAGGCGTTCAAGCCCGGCGAGGTCACGCCAGAAGAAGCGAACCAGATCGGGCGGGAGCTGGCACTAAAACTGACGAAGGAAAACCATGCTTTTGTTGTCTGCACCCATGTGGATAAACACCATGTCCATAACCACATCATCATAAATTCTACCACGCTGGACTGTCAGAAAAAATTCCGCAACTTCTGGGGTTCCACCTGGGCGATCCGGCGCATGAATGACAAGCTGTGCCTGGAGCATGGGCTTTCCATTGTAGAGAATCCGAAGCCCAGCCGCAACCACTACGGCACATGGATGGGAAGTCAGAAACAGCCTTCCCATCAGGAGCAGCTACGCTGGGCCATCGATGCTGCCCTGGAGGAAAAGCCGAAGGACTTTGAAGAACTTTTGAAGAAGCTGGAGGCGGCCGGGATCGAAGTCAACCAAGAGCGGAAGTACCTCCGTTTTCGCCTGTCACCGGAAGATAGATATACCCGGTGTGATACGCTAAAGGGCGACTATACCGAGCAGGCCATCAGAGAACGGATCGCCGGCATCCGGACGGTGAAACCGCGCCGTATCTCTCCCCAAAAGCCAGTTTCCAAAGTCGGACTGCTGGTGGACATTGAGGCGGCGGTCCGTTCCGGCAAAGGGCCGGGGTATGAACGCTGGGCGAAGGTGTTCAACTTAAAGCAGCTTTCCCAGGCGGTAATCTATCTCAAAGAGCATGGCGATATGAGCTATGAGGATTTGCAGAAAAAATCAGATGCCGCTACCGCCAGCTTCAATGCGCTGTCGGTACAGATCAAGGAACTGGAATCACAGATGGCCGCCAACGGGGAGCTGCAGAAACAGATCGTAAATTATGCCAAGACGCGGGCGGCCTATGTGGAGTACCGGAAAGCCGGGTACAGCAAAAAATTCCGTGCGGTGCATGAGACGGAAATCCTTCTGCACCAGGCGGCGAAGAAACACTTTGACGAGGTTGGGATTACAAAGCTGCCCTCCGTCAAATCTCTGCGTGAGGAATATGCCGGACTTCTGGAACAGAAACGGAAAGCCTATTCTTCTTACAAACAGGCCAGAGCCGATATGAAGGAGCTTTATAATATCCGGGCAAATGTGGAGCATTTGCTGGACATTCCTACCGGACGGGAACCGCAGAAGGAATCGCAGAAGTCGCGGCAATAGTTTTCCTTCTGCTTTCGGTTTTCAGCGTTCCAACGGAACGCGCAGCCATCACCGCAGGTGATGATCTCAGGGGTTTGGGGACATGTCACCAACAAGCATTTTGGCAGGAATACCGGAAACGGATTCCTGCCAAAATACGCAATCTTACGGAAGATTGCATTGCTTGCCAATCTGTATGAAGCTCAAAGAGGTTCTAAAATATAGACCAAACCATTGCTTTTTCAAACCCACAAGATTATAATAGAAGTAGTAAACTTACGGAGGTCATAAGGATAGAAATGAAGGTCTGTTATAATAAACTTTGGAAATTATTGATAGATAAGGAAATGAAAAAAAGTCAGTTACGAGTGGCTATTGGTGCAAGCAAAAGCACCTTTGCCAAGCTCGGTAAAAACGAGAATGTTACCCTTCCAATATTGCTGGATATATGTGAATATCTTCAATGCGATTTTGGAGATATTATGGAAGCAGTACCCGAGCAGAAGGAGCAATAATAATGAATGAGAAAATTCTTGTTGTAGATGATGAAAAAGAAATTGCTGATCTCCTGGAGGTCTATTTGACGAATGACAATTATGCTGTCTATAAATTTTATAATGGCACCGATGCCCTTCGGTGTATTGAAAAAACCGATATAGATTTGGCTATACTGGATGTTATGCTGCCGGACACAGACGGCTTCCGGTTATGTCAAAAAATCAGAGAGAACTTCTATTTCCCTGTGATTATGCTCACCGCCAAAATTGAGGACAATGATAAGATTATGGGATTAACCATTGGAGCAGATGACTATATTACCAAACCATTCAATCCGTTAGAGGTGGTTGCACGAGTGAAAACGCAATTACGGCGTTGCTCAAAATACAACACATCAATTTCGTCAAAAGAATCTGTCTCTAAAACAGAATATGACATTAGGGGGCTCGTCATCAACAAAGATAGCCATAAGTGTTTTTTGTTCGGAAAGGAATTATCCTTAACGCCTATTGAGTTTGAGATCCTTTGGTATCTATGCGAACATCAGGGAAAAGTCATTCCATCGGAAGAACTGTTTGAAGCTGTATGGAAAGAAAAGTACCTGAATAATAACAGTACGGTAATGGCTCACATTGGACGACTTCGAGAAAAATTGAATGAACCAGCAAAAAAGCCAAGATTTATCAAGACGGTTTGGGGTGTGGGTTATGAAATTGAATAAAGGAATAAAAAGCAATTTGCTGACTGCTCTTTTTAGAAGTTATATTTTTCAGTGTGGGATTATATCTGTAATCATTATTGTTGTTTCTAATTTGATGGGGATG
>CABSKZ010000329.1 GCA_902478395.1 uncultured Eubacteriales bacterium
ACGGTATGCTAATTACTTCGTTTGCATCATCGCTTTTCCGCTGTACCGGCACTGAGTTGACCTTTTCGCTGGTTTTGTCCCAAAAAACAAACCAGGCAGCCGGATCATATTGGTAAACAGTACCGTCACCTATGGCGTCCACCCCTGACAGGGTCGCATATTTTGTGATGTTTTTACCGGTTGGCTGTCTTACCTGAATGGTTTCGCCTTCAAAAGCAACAAGAGACGCGTTGTTGTTATTCGCCGCCCCGATAAGCTCGGCCTTTGTTGCCGTACCGTCGTCAGCCTTATAGCTGCCGTCCGCCTGAAGAAATTGCAGTGGTTCTGCCTGCTGCAACTGTATATTGAAGGGACGTTTAATGGGCTTGATTTCCTTGATCCATAAACGGTTGCAGTCATCACAGTTTCCTCTGTTGTGAATCGCTATTGCATAGGTGTCTCTTTCCGTCCCATATAGATTAATTGTGCTTTCATCAAAATGATTATTCTTATCATAAACATATCCGCTGTGACTGTCCCAGCCGCTGGCGGAGGAGGCAAAACCGGCTTTAATGGTGGCACATGAGCCGGTTCTGCTCCAGGTAACCTGTGCGCCGGCAATGTGATAACCATAGGTCGAATTCTTTTCCAGCCCCCATTTTGCACCTACAGTGCCCTTGCGGTCTCTCCAGATTGTATTGTCCATCCACTCCAGCAGCCATTGGCTGCCGTCCAGCTTGTTGTTGCCGCCATAATAATTGTCTTGATTCCCTGTGGCGGACGGCTTTTTTATATCGATTGGCGGATAGAATTGCAACGTGGAAAGGTTTGCCGAAGACGGTGCTGCCCGCAGGCTGAAATTTGCGCTGTCAGCCTGTGCCGCTGCAGCGTTTTCCTCCATTGTTCCCTGTAGGGAAACAACCGCCCGCTCTTGGGTCACATTGCTTGAGGCCACATCTTCAAGGGTAACCTCAAAGTTTTTTTCACCCTTGAAATACTTGGTTTCTACAGGGATTTCAACCGTCTGATGGTCAATTCCGAATGGAAACAGCAGCGCCCGGTCAACCTTGGAAAAATCCCTGCCCTCAACAGCGGTTCCCGCTACAGTTTTCAGCCGGACTTCTGCATTCGAGTTCAGCGCGCCGCTTCTCTGCACCTCAACAATAACGGTACCATTGTCTGCATTATAGCTTGTCTGGGAGAAAAACACCTCAGATGGCTCTTGCACTTCGTCATCAACAATCGTAAGCGCGGCAGTTGATGCAGCACTGTTTGTGCAGCTTCCGCTGGGTGTGCCGAGGATAACGTAGAAATATCGGTCCCCGTCTCCCTTAAAATTATCTAATGTCCGGATTTCCAGATATTTTTCTGCTTCACCGGGTTCAAATTTCAGTTCAACATGAGCGCCGACAACTGCATTGGTCATAACGTCAGCCATGTCTTGAATTTGCCCAAGCATGTCGCTGCTGGACGTAACTCTCTGCGGTTCGGAATAAATTCCCGTATATGTCTGTTTTGCACTTTGCAGAGGATCAACATTCACAGTCTCCGAACCGTCTGACAACATAATCTCCGGATTATCTCCATCTGTTTTAGTTGCTTCCGGCGTATTGGGTACAGACACCTCGTCTGGCGCGTCTGTTTTATTCTCCTCAAGATTTTCCGCCCTATCTTCTTTTGTCCCATCAGTATTTTCCTGAAGGGCGTCATTCTCCGCTTGATAGCCGCTTTCATTCAGAACATAATCAATAGATGCCTGATACGCTGCGGATGCAGCCGCTTCCGCTTCCGGATTATGTTCTATTTCTTCTGCTGTTTCCTCTGCGGATTTTCTTTCAGTCTGTGTATATTCTTCCCCATCCATACGTTCAAGAAGGGACTCGTTATCCTTAGGATTCACGACCTTTGTTTTTTCTCCGCGGACACGCACCTCATAATCCTTGTCAATCTTTGCTGTGACATCCGCTATCTTAACGATGACCGAAGCCTCCTCTGCGCAGTCGCCGCCTCTGGCAATTTTGAGAAGATGGGCCGCACTGTCGTTTTCATCGATAGAAGCAGACACAGTGGGAATGTAAAACACATTATTTTGCAGTATATCCTCGCCAATTTCAACTTCAGGGAGATACTGATCCGGTACTTCCGCCCGCACCGGCATTTGTATACAAGCAATTAGCATCGCGAACGACAATGCTGTGCTTGTTATACGTTTCATTCGTGTTGTTTTTTGATACATAGTTTGCCTCCTACTCTCTCCTAATTGGTAATTTGTTTTTTCGTGAGTTGCGTCAATATTCCTTCAGCATTCATCAACTCATTAAAACGTCCTTCTTCGGCAATCCCTCCTTTATCAAGAACCAAAATCCTGTCACACTGTTCAATCGTAGAAAGCCTGTGGGCCACAATAATTTTTGTGCAGTCCAGGTTGTTCATATTTTCAGTAATTTTTGCCTGAGTAATATTGTCAAGCGCACTTGTTGCCTCATCAAAGATAAGGATAGACGGCTTATGGATCAGTGCGCGGGCAATCAGTATTCTCTGCCGCTGTCCACCGGAGAGCGTACAGTTTTCGTGGCTGACAGGTGTATGCAACCCCATCGGCAGCGCAGCGATATCCTTAGAAAGCCCTGCCATTTCGATAACTGACGTTACTTCTTCCAGTGTTGCACCAGGCTTTGTGACCGTAATATTAGAATAAATATCGCCAGATATCAGTCCTGTATTTTGGAGCACTGTCCCAACTTTCTGACGGTAACTCCTTAAATCAAGCTCCCGTAAATCAAATCCATCGATATAGATGCTTCCCTCGTCTGGACTTTCAAAACCGAGCAACAGTCGGAGCAGAGTGGATTTTCCGCAGCCGGAAGCCCCGATAATGCCAATGCTTTCACCGGGCCTGATATGCGCCGAAAGTCCGTTGATTACATACGGCGCCTTTTTATCATAACGAAAAGATAAACCAGTAATCGTGAGTTCCCCGTGAAGCGTTGTCAATTTCTTCTTTTGTCCGCCGTACTCCTCGCATTCCGCGTCCAGCATAGGCCGTATTAGCGCATAGGAGGAACGGAAAGAGGAGACTGTTTTTATTATTTGGGTAACGCTCATAAGCGCCGCAGAATATGCCCCATACGCCGCCGCAAATGCAATATAATCCGATGCGGACATGTTTGTGCCGAGCAGGAAGATTGCGGCAGTGGAAAATACAGAAACCAGTTTATAAAATACCTCTGTATATTTTAAGAAAAACGGCTTGTCCTCGTTTCTGGAAGCAGTAAGATAATGCTCGCTCCAGCGATTCATCATACGTGCTTCCGCACCATTTAGCTTGACCTGTTCGATGCCTGAGAACAGCTCATAGCAGAAACCGGACATTTCCGAAAGTGACTGGGAATATTTTTTCAGCCATTTTGCATAAAGCGTTCCCTCTGTTATCATGAAAGCGCCCAGTAGTGCTGTCACAAGCATTACACAACCAAACAGGTTGGGTGCGTATCGATATATTTGTATCAGATATAGCAACGACAGTATCATTCCAATACACGCGCTTATACTTTTTACTGAAACGATTTTTGATATATCCGAAAACTCCATTATCATCTTTGACAGCGCACCCGACTTTGTTTTTTTGAAAAAATCGGGCTTTAGCGCTAATAAGCGGGCAAATATGCCGCTCTGCATATAGGTGCTTGTTCTGAGCATTGCATTTGTCAAAATAAGCGACTGCAGGAGCTTCAAAATTGCCGCGACCGCAACCGCCGAGAATACCAGTGACGCAGTCGGCACCATTCCTGAAAGTTCCCC
>CABSKZ010000330.1 GCA_902478395.1 uncultured Eubacteriales bacterium
CGCACCGCACACCGGATGTCGCGGAACGGTATGCCAAAAATGCGGAGGCCGAAGGCATTGAGCTGATTATTGCCGCTGCGGGGAAAGCGGCGCATTTAGGCGGTGTGTTGGCTGCGTTTACGACGCTTCCTGTCATCGGTATTCCAATCAAATCTTCCACGATGGACGGGCTGGATTCCCTCCTGTCTATGGTTCAGATGCCGAAGGGCATCCCAGTTGCGACGGTCGCTATTGACGGGGCGGAAAATGCCGGAATTCTCGCTGCGCAAATTTTGTCTTTAAAATACACAGACATTAAAGAAAAGCTGAAGCAGCACAAAATAGATATGGCAAACGAAGTGAAAGAAACAAATGATGCAATGAAAGAGGAGGTCAAAAAATTATGAAAAAATTAGAAATGCTGTATGAAGGAAAAGCAAAAAAGGTTTATAAAACCGATGACCCGGATTGTTATATTGTTGACTATAAGGACGATGCAACCGCTTTTAACGGAGAAAAGAAGGGAACGATTGAACAGAAGGGAATCGTGAATAACCGCGTTTCCAACCATCTGTTTAAGCTGCTGGAATCCAAGGGCGTTGAAACCCATTTTGTGAAGGAAATCAGCGCCAGAGAAACCATAGTAAAAAAGGTCAGTATCGTACCGCTTGAAGTCATTGTCAGAAATATTGCTGCCGGAAGCCTTTCTAAGCGACTGGGCCTGCCGGAGGGCACTAAGCTTGCTAAAACTGTTTTGGAATATTCCTATAAGGATGACGCGCTAGGCGATCCCATGATTAACGATTACCACGTCTTTGCGATGGAGCTTGCGACGAAAGAAGAACTGGAAACCATTGCAAACACCGCGTTCAAAATAAATGAAATCCTGACCGACTACTTAAAAGATCTCGGAATTGAACTGATTGACTTCAAACTCGAATTTGGAAGATACCAGGGAAGAATTATTCTTGCAGACGAAATCAGCCCGGACACCTGCCGGTTCTGGGATACCAAAACGGGCGAAAAACTGGATAAGGATCGTTTCCGCCGTGATATGGGCGGCGTTGAGGACGCATATCAGGAAGTTTTGAAACGTTTGCTGGGAGAATAAACATGGTAACCTGTAAGGACAGTATCAAAGGCTTGTCACCGTATGTGGCTGGAAAGCCCATTGACGAGGTTAAACGAGATTATGGCCTTTCCAATGTCGTAAAGCTTGCCTCCAACGAGAACCCCTATGGAGCGAGCAAGTTGGCCCAGAACGCCATGATGCAGGAAATCAGCCATATCAATCTATATCCGGACGGCTATGCTTACGATTTACGCGAAAAGCTTTCGAATTTTTATGGGATAGCGCCGGACCAGTTGGTGTTTGGAACGGGCAGCGACGGGTTGATTGAGCTTATCTGTAAAACCTTTTGTGCACCAGGGGACGAATGCGTCATTCCGTCGCCGTCCTTCTCCCTTTACGAGACCAATACGTTGGCGGCAGGCGCCGCGCCGATTGTAATCGGACTCGATGACAGGTTCCGGATGAACCTTCCGGAAATGGCAAAGGCAATCAATCCGCAGACAAAGGTTGTCTGGCTGTGCAACCCGAATAATCCGACGGGAGAGATGGTTTCACAAAATGCATTTAAGGATTTTGTGAACCAAGTGCCGGACAGCGTGCTGGTTGTTGTGGACGAGGCCTATTATGAATACGCACGGGTAAATCCGGAGTATCCGGACAGTCTGAAACTGTTGCCCGAGCATAAAAATATGATAATTCTGCGTACTTTTTCTAAAATTTACGGTCTGGCGGGGCTGCGTGTCGGTTATGGCATTGCGCATGAGTCGCTGATTAAAGAGATGGAGAAGGTGCGTGCGCCGTTTAATCTAAATTCCATTGCGCAAAGTGCAGCAGCAGCAAGTCTTGACGATGCGGCGTTCGTGACGGAAACACTGCAGAAAAATGAAGAAAACAAGCGGTTTCTGTACCAGGAATTCACCAGGATGAAGCTCACATACATACCGTCCCACACGAATTTTATCATGGTCAATGTAAAACGGTCTGCGAAAGATGTATTTAAAAAATTATTACAGTGCGGATATATCGTAAAAGGCGGCCATGTGCTGGGAATGCCGGAATATTTACGCGTCACCATCGGCACGAAAGAAGAATGCCAGGGCTTTGTCAGAAGCCTTGCAAAAGTTTTGGAGGAAGCATGAAGAAAACGCAGACTGTGACAAGGGAAGAGATGGCCGCGCAGAGGGCGTTTTCCCAAAAAGTGAAAGAACTAGTTGCTACCGGAAAGCGGCCGCTTGCTATGGTCGTTACCTATGGCTGCCAGCAGAACGAAAATGATTCAGAGAGAATCAAGGGGATGTTGGCTGAAATGGGGTATGGCTTTACAGAGGATAAAGAAGCCGCCAGCCTGATTTTATTCAATACCTGCGCAGTGCGGGAAGGGGCGGAGTTACGCGTTCTGGGGAATATCGGCGCGTTAAAGCATCTGAAGGCAAAAAAGCCGGAGCTTCTGATAGGCATCTGTGGCTGCATGATGCAGCAGGATGAAATGATAAAAAGCATTCAATCGAAATACCGGCACGTTTCCATTGTGTTCGGAACGCATACGCTGTACCGTTTTCCGGAGATTTTATTCCGTGCATTGTCTGAACGGCAGGCCGTGATTGACGTTGAGAATATTGACGGTAAGATTGCGGAGGATATCCCGGTTTATCGTGAAGGCGATGTAAAGGCGTGGGTTTCCATTATGTATGGGTGTAATAATTTCTGCACATACTGTATTGTACCATATGTCCGTGGACGGGAGCGCAGCCGGAAACCAGAAGATATTCTGGCTGAAATCAGAGAACTTTCCGCACGTGGTGTAAAGGAAATTACTTTACTTGGCCAGAATGTAAATTCCTATGGAAAAGATTTAGAAGAACCGGTTGATTTCGCAGATTTGCTGAAACAGGTAGACAGCTTTGAAGGTATTCGGCGAATCCGCTTTATGACCTCTCATCCGAAAGATGTGACGGATAAACTGATTGATACCATGGCTTCCTGTGAAAAGCTGTGCAGTCAACTGCACTTGCCGTTTCAAGCGGGAAGCGACCGGATATTAAAACTGATGAACAGGAAATACACCCGGGAGGACTATTTGAAATTAATCCAAAAGGTACGGGCAAAAATGCCAGATACCGCCTTTACGACTGATGTCATTGTTGGGTTTCCAGGCGAAACCGCAGAGGATTTTCAGGAAACACTGTCTTTGTTGGAAAAAGTACGTTTTGACGGGGTGTATTCCTTTATTTATTCCAAACGCGGGGGAACGCCTGCGGCCACAATGGAGGATCCCATAACCGACGAAGAAAAACATGCGCATTTTGAAGAGCTGTTAGAAGTGCAAAACCGCATATCGCGGGAAATTAACGAGACCTATGGCGGCAAGACGGTTGAAATATTAGTGGAGGGACCGAGCAAAACTGACCCGCGAACGCTGACAGGACGAACTTCGAGCGGGAAAATTGTCAATTTTCCCTTCGATGCTTCCATTTCCGTCGGTGATTTTATAAATGTCCTTATTACTAAGGTCAGTACTTGGTCGCTAGCTGGTGAAGTAAAAAAATAATTTGTGATTGGAGCAGAATATGAGCGAAATACTGGAAAAAGCGAGAGAACTCGGCACAATGATTGCCGAATCAGAAGAAATTCAGGCATATAACGCGGCGGAGACCGCATTTTTAGCCGATGATGAGGCGCAAAAGCTGCTTGCCGGCTATGAACAGCACCGCACAGACG
>CABSKZ010000331.1 GCA_902478395.1 uncultured Eubacteriales bacterium
CTACTGTCGGGTGCGAAACATCTAAAAAAACTTCGATTTCTTTTTGTGTTGCGCTGCCACCTTTGTTATTTAAAAAGGCAAGTACCCGGCTTTGCGCCAAAGTGAGATTACAATGTTTCAAGTCGGCATCTGCTTTGACCTTTAATTTATCGTTTATATTTTTTATTAAATAACCGACATCTTTTTTAGGCATATCGCACGTCTCCCTCCTATGTGTAGCACGCTACATATTATAGCAGGATGTTCCCCTGATGTCAAGTCCGTTCACTGAAAAGTTACAAAGTTTTGTATTTGTCACAGGTTGTTGATATAACACCGTTTTTATTGCAAATTCCGCAAAAAAGTCTTGCAAAACCTGTTTAATTCAAAACTTGAAAGCGATGCAAACTCCCACAAGTTTGTGTTTTTCATGTGCTGTTTGCATATTGCAAAACTGTGAATAAGCTTGTTGGTGACATATCCCCAAGCCCCAAAGAGCGCCGCCCAACAGTGACGGCTATGCGTTCTGCGAACGCAGATTTTGAAAACGAATGACCCTTGAAAATGAAAAATCACTATGCGAATGGAAGAACCGTCCACAAAGCGTTCTTCATTTTTTCTGTTCACTTAGCAAAGGTCATTTTTCTCCATGTTTTCTTATGAATCTCAGGCAAAAGGAACGGACTCTTTTACGTGTTAATTACATTCGGCCGTGTTAACGGATTTTTCATAAAATAAATTAAAATTATTCATGAAATCTGATATATTTTTTCATAAATTCCGTCTATAATAGATATTGTAGAAAAGAGATGACAGAGTCTACAGGAGAAACAGAAAGAAGGCGGGTCCAATGTTTAGGGCATGAAGGAAACGGAAAATGCAAAATATGATGTGAATTTTAAGGAGGGTTTTGTATGTTTGACTTAATACCGTTTGGACGCAGGGATAAAGATTTGTTCCATTATTTTGATGATTTCAACAAAAACTTTTTCGGCGACATGGGGATTGCAGAATTCAAAACCGACATAATGGATAAAGGCGATAAATATATTCTGCAGGCAGAGCTTCCGGGTTTTGCCAAAGAAGATATTCAAATAGATATCAACGGCGATTATCTGACGATTTCTGCCGAGCACAAAGAGGAAAAGGAAGAAAAGAAGGATGATTACATCCGCAAAGAACGCAGATACGGCTCCTTTGCCAGAAGCTTCAACATTGCTGATGTGAAGGCGGACGCGATTTCCGCGGAATATAAAGATGGTGTGCTGGAACTGGAAATGCCGAAATGCACGCCGGAGGCAGCCAAAACCCAAAAGGTTTTGATTAAATAGATTTTTTTCATAATATCCCCTTCTAAAAAGGAGGCCCGCAAGGGCTTCTTTTTTTATGCAGATTGCTTCCGCGCGTTTGTCAATATCGGACAATCCTGAGAAATTTGGTTGCAATTTGCTGAAAATCTGTTATAATCAAATACATATCATTCGATATATGAATGGAATGTCTAAATTTGAGAACAAAGAAGCAAAGGGGAGTTTACAATGGATTTTCATTTTCCTGACGGATTTCTCTGGGGTGTTTCCACCAGTGCGGCACAAATTGAAGGCGGGTATTTAGAGGATGGCCGGTCTCCGAGCATCTGGGATGCGTTTGCCGAGAAGCCGGGTAAAATTCAAAATGGAGATACGCCGTTTGTTGCGTGCGACAGCTATCATAGATATGAAGATGACATTGCGCACATGGTCCGGCTCGGCGTAAACAGCTACCGGTTTTCCATCAGTTGGTCCCGTGTGATGCCGGAGGGGACGGGCAGAATCAACCAAAAGGGCGTTGATTATTATAAACGGCTGCTTGACGGGCTGCACAAAAATAATATTACGCCAAACGTAACACTGTATCACTGGGATCTGCCGCAGGTGTTGGAGGAAAAAGGCGGCTGGGCAAACCGCGACTGCATCGAATGGTTTGGGGAATACGCCGCGAACATGTTTCGGGAGCTTGGGGATGTCGTTCCAATGTGGTCGACCATTAATGAGCCGATTGCAACCTATGTCGGATACGCGCAGGGAATTTTCGCGCCGGGCCATACGGATGAAAAACTGGGAAATCAGGCGCGGCACAATATTCTCGTAGCACATGGAAAGGGCGTCGAGGCGTTCCGCGCGCAGAACCTGAAAGACAGTAAAATCGGTATTGTTATCGACATATGGAAACGGCATGCTATCACAAATTCACCGGAGGATTTGGCACTGGTTCAGGATGAGGATGAACGCAACTGGAAGTTTTATTGCGACCCGGTTCTTGCGGGAAGGTACAGCGATTATCTTCTTGAAAAGCTCGCGGAAGAAGGTACCCTGATGGATATCCGCGAAGGCGATCTTGCCCTTGCCTCCCAGCCGATTGACTATTTTGGGCTGAATGTGTACAACCGCGTCATGGTGTCGAAAAATAAACAGGCGGTCAAGGACTTCACACAGGGCGGAAATTTTCTGAACAATAAAAATGAGTATTACCCGAAAGCGGTTTATGACGCGATTCATTTGCTGCACGAGCTGTATGACCTGAAAATTCCAATCTATGTGACGGAAAACGGTACCTTTGACGGAGAAAACATACAGCGTGACCCACAGACTGGAATGCTGATGGACAACGACCGGATTAAATATGTCCGCGGGTTCCTGGAATGGCTTGAAAAGGCGATGGAGGAGGGGTTCGACGTGCGCGGCTACTATCTTTGGTCGCTGATGGATAATTTCGAGTGGTCCGGCGGAATGAGTATGAAGTTCGGCCTGATGGAAAACGATTTCGAAACGCAGGAGCGAAAATGGAAGAAGAGTGCGTATTGGTATCAGAATGTCATTAAAAATCGCGGATTGAAGGATTAAAGCAGAAGAAGTAAAAAACACCGGCGTCGTTACGGCACCATATGAACGAGACAGGCCCGCTATTGCGTAGCTGGCCTGTTTCACTATTTTTCGGGGTGGTCGGGGCTATTCGGTGCAGCCGGTTTGCCTATAGGGAAAGCAGCGGCACTTTCGAGATGATTTGGCGATACAAGTTTCGATATGAAAATTTTATCAAATAAATCAAAATACTTCTTGCATTTTGATTTGGAGTATGGTATAATAATTTCCGTTGTCAAAATAATAGAATATGCGCCCATAGCTCAGCTGGATAGAGTGTTCGGCTACGAACCGAAAGATCGGGGGTTCGAATCCCTCTGGGCGTACCAAGCTGCGGCAAACTACGCTGCATTCAAAAATCCCAGCCAAAGGCTGGGATTTTCTCATATGCTTCGTTGCTGCTCCTCTTTCGTGAAAAAGCACGTTCGCATCGGCTAACGGCCTGCAAGCGCACCGTTTTAACGCCGATTTGCTCACTGCCACTTTTTCACGAGTATGCGCCTATGGCGCATATGTATCATTTTTGGTAGGTTAATCCACGTCGGAGCAAGCTTTTTATCGCTTGCTCTGATTTTTTTACAAAAAATCAGAGTTTGCTCATGCCACTGCTCCTCCTCTATTGCAAAAGGTCACGCTCGCGACGCCTGCTCGGTTGTAAACGCCCCCGAGACAGCTTTGGCTTGCTGCCAACCTTTTGCGAGTGTGCCTGAGGCGCGTGATATCATTTTTGGAAGGCTAAGCCGCGTCGGAGCAAACACCGCTTCCTTGCACCTCCTTTTCCGAAAAAGTTTCGCTCGGCGCATCTGTGCGCTGGCAAGTGCGTTCGCGACGGTTCGCTGGCGCTGCCAACTTTTTTCAGTTTTGCCGGCGCCGCAGAAGGTCTTTTG
>CABSKZ010000332.1 GCA_902478395.1 uncultured Eubacteriales bacterium
CTTTTTTTTATATTAAAATTTTTAAGGAGGTTTTCACAATGATGGAAACAACAAGACAAAACACAGAGGCAATGGAACAAAACGCGCCGGTCAACGTGCTGGCAGACGGAACAAGCTGGTATGACATCGTCATTTTCGGCACTGGCTTCCCTGCGGTGGCAGCCGCGGCAAAAATTCTGCACTCAGAGGCCAAATCGACCGTGGCAATCGTCGGCCCCGCGGACGGGATGCGCTATGGAACCATCGGCACAACAGCGGGACAGAATTACTGGGATTGCAGGCTGCAAGAGCGAAAAACTGAGCAGCCGTTTTTAAACACACTCTGGCAGCACGGAACCTTTTACGACTGGTTTTATCCTTACCGGAAGTATTATAATGCGGACCAGATGGCGGAGATGATCCGGCACTGGTACATGGTGCCGGATTCGCCGGAGGCGTCCGGCACGAATCCGCGGCTGACCGAATACCTGCAGCAGGACATCACAGCGGTTCATATGGCGGCGGACGGCAAACGCATCGAATCCATCAAATGCAGGCCGATTGAACGCAATAGCAGCGGCGTGGTGGTGTATACTGGCGCGGAAACTACCATTTACGGCACGGTGTTTATCGACGCGTCTGAAGATGGGAAGCTGACGCGTCTGGCGGACCCCGCGGGCGTGACGACTGGCCGGTACGACTGGAACCCGGCGTACCTGACGCCCGAGGAACGCGAGGGAGACCAGGTTGGCCGCCAGCCAGCCGCAACGCTGATGTTCAAAGTGAAAAATGTACACATATATCAAGAGGGAGAACCAAGCGAATGGGAGGACCCATACCGTACCACTTTTGACCATTCGAACGACGGTATCGACGGTTCACCGGCGGCGTACGGCGCCGACGGCAGCCGCGCCAGCTATACGGACAATGCGCATATTACAGCCTTTAACCGCAAATACGGCCCGATACCCGGCGACCCTTCTCTCGACTACCACGGCTATGTGATGAAGCCGTTTAACGCGGCGCAAGACGGGCCGCAGGTCGGCAAAACGGAAGAGGAGAAGGAATGGTGGGTGAATGGCCTTCTGGTCTTTAACGTCGACGGTCGTGCCCACGAGCGTGACAGGCTTGCGAGCAACGGCCTTTACCCGAATGTGAAATTCGGCGCGAAAAATACCGATGAGGCGTGGATAGAAGCGCGCAACTTTTTGAAAAACAATAAGACGGAATTTTTAGATGTGCTGCACAGATTCGAAGGGTTTGAAAATGCGGTTTTTGTAGAAGACGAGAATGGATATCCTGTCACGGGAGCATCTCTGTACATCCGCGAAACCGTTCATATGTCGACCACAAATTATTATGGAGAAAACGGCGGCGAGGGCGATTATTACCAGGTGGCATACTGGGAAAGCCTCGGCGCGGGAAAGGACAGCACAGAAGGACAAGATTACGGGAATTTCAAACACCGGATCGGACTGGTGATGTACAACCCAGACATTCATCCGTACCGGTATGAGGATTTGTTGGATGAAAACGGTCATTTCCTATGGTTTAACGATGATTTCTGTAAAATGCGTCCAGACCTCGTTGAAAAGGGTTATCTCAACCCAGACGACGACAGATTGCCGTTAAACCCCGCCTACTATCCTTATGAGGGGCTGCTGTCACACAATGTGTCGAACCTGTTGATTCCTGGATACGCAACGGGCTGCTGTTCCGTGTCGTGGGGCGAGGTGCGCGTGCTGTCCAATCTTTGCGTGTTGGGTGACGCGGCCGGAATCGCGGCACAGTACTGCATTGAAACCGGCAAGGCTCCGAAGGCGCTCGACGACAATGACATTGCAGAGGTACAGAACCGTCTGAAAAGCGTGGGAGCGCGGCTCGATAAGGAAGACGACTGGAATCAGCATCCTGTGATTGCCTCTTCGGGCGGCGGCGTAATCGGCCGCAGCGCAAACGCGACCAGCGGCGGGGCGGTTGGCCGCGACACAGATACGGTCGGCGGCGGAGCAGTCGGCTACTATGCCAATTCTCAAAACGGCGGAGCCATTGGAAGCTATTCCTCCTCGCGGGATGGCGGAGCGGTCGGCTTCCAGGCGTCGTCTACGTTGGGCGGTGCAGTCGGTTATAAAGCGAACGTTCTGATGGGCGGAGCTGTCGGGAATGAGTCCAGCGCGGAAGACGGCGGAGCCATAGGCCACATGGCAAAGACTGTTAAAGGCGGAGCGGCCGGGTATCAGGCCGTTTCAAACAGAGGCGGCGCGGTCGGTTACAACGCAAAGGAAACCTCATACGGCGGTGCGGTAGGAGAAAATGCAACGGTCTCGAGCGGCGGCGCGATAGGGCTGAATGCAGATGCGCAGGCGGGAGGTTCTGTTGGAGAAGGCGCTACCGCGTCTTACGGCGGCGCGGTCGGTTCGTATGCGGTCAGCGGCGATGGCTTTGCCGGCGGAAAGAATGCGAAAACCGTAAATGCACAAAACAATAGCATCGATGCCGTTCAGCTTGGAACGGGTACGAACAGCGCGTCGAAAACCTTGCAGGTCTATAGCAAGCGCATCGTGGAAGCAGACGGAAGCCTGACGGATGTGGGACGGCTAAACGCGCTTGCCACTACGCAAAAGGGCAATATCGTCAGCGCAATTAACGAACTGCGCGATTCTATCGGCGGGGGCGGCTCCGGAGCGGCTACCGTTGTAATAGGAACCTCTACGCAGGGGCATACGCCCGCAGACTGCGACTATCTGTGCGACGGGACAGACGACCAGGAGGAAATCCAGCAGGCCATTTCCAGTCTGTGGCGTCACGGAGGGAAAATTTTTATTCTGGAGGGATGTTATTATTTAAGCGGCAGCGTCAATATCTATCCCTCCAACATTACAATAGAAGGGTGCGGCAGCGGCACACATCTGGTCAGAATGTACGATTCTGCCGATGAACGGTCGGCGATGCTAAGCCTATGGGGAGCATATAATTTCATTAAAATCAAAAACCTGTTTATAGACGGAAATAAGTCGAACTACTCCGGCGAGTATAATACAGGAATTTATTTTGAAAGCGGAAAGCATTGTGAAATTGCAAATAACTTCATTATCAACTGCACAAAAAACGGCATTCGGATTGATCAGGATTATAACAACGTCCATGACAACTATATTGATGGCTGTAACATTGCGATTGACGCGCACCGCTTCCAAAACGGCAGAATCTGCGGCAACATCACCAATAATACGGCGAGCGCGGGCATCAGCCTGCAGGGCAGTTATAACAATGTGTATGGAAATACGACAAACCGCTCGAAAAAAAGTATCTATGTGAAGGGAAACTGCAACACAATATCTGGTAATAATATGGGCGATATTTCCGATGGGATGTATTTGGAAGACGCTGACTTTAATACCATTACGGGCAACTGCATGCACGACATTACTGGACAGAATTATGAAGTGATACATTTGTCCGCTTCAAACAATAATACCATAGAAGGCAACGTATTTGACAGCATCTATATTTATAGCTCTTCCAGCCACAATATCGTCCTTGGAAACCAGTACTCCTACCTGTCTGACAGTGGTACGGATTCGGTAGTGGAACATAATATTGATTATTAAAAATAGGATATTAATATTTGAATAGAAAATACGAAGTTAAGCGTGTGCCGGTAGGTGCGCGTTTTTTTTATGTAAAGGAGGGAAAGCGTATGACCATCATAGCCACAGGTTTACAATTTAACGGGCCGCTGACCGCACGCAAAAGCACGGACACCATCGTGCTGC
>CABSKZ010000333.1 GCA_902478395.1 uncultured Eubacteriales bacterium
TAAAGAATTGGTTTCTGTAAAAATTAAGCCGGAGGCAGTTGACCCGGATGATATTGAAATGCTCGAGGATTTGATTGTTGCGGCAATCAACGAGGCAACCAATAAAGCCAATGAGATGCTGGAAGAGGGCATGAATGAAGTTACGGGCGGCATCAGTATGCCCGGATTATTCTAGAAAACCGGATAAGATGATTTCAGCAAACAGCAGGAGTCATCTTTTTTCATATTGCAGGCTATTTTTGACCAATTTGTTTGTAAAAATAGAAATAACTATTGAAAAAACAGCTGAAAAGACATAAAATAGAATTATCATGAAGTGATGACGATTCTTGCTCGAACGGGCATGCGGCACTTCATTTTCCTGGCGGAAACTGAAACTGCATGACACGGAGCAGGTGCTGCTACGTTAGCGGAATGGAAGTCCGGAAGGTTTACTTGGGCCGCGGCTTTTGTTGAAAATAGGCGCCAGATGTTGGCGATTACGGGTAAACTGTTTTTCTGCAACGTTGTCAGCAATTGCTCCGGCGGGAAGATTAAGGTATTCCCTGCTGGCGGCCCTGTTATCGGTCATTACGAAAATCATGGGAGGCTACTGCATGAAGTTACTGTTTTTGTCGGTGCCGACAGGCCAGGGCCACAACCAGGCGGCAAAGGCTCTGGAGGAGTATTACCGCGGTATGGACGGCATCGAATGTCAGACATTGGACGTATTTGATAACGTCAATCCATTGCTGTCAGAATCTATTGAAAAAGGCTATTTAATTTCAACGAAAATGACGCCAAAGGTTTATGGCACGTTTTATGATATTTGTGAAAAAAGAGATCAAACGAAATATTCCAGCGTGGGCAAGCTCGTGAAGTCTGTCTTAAATAAACAGTTGATGAAATATATTGAATCCTACCAGCCAGACATCATCGTCGCGATGCATATTTTTTCCGCGATTGCAATCAGCTATCTGCGGAAAAAGTACCCAATTAAGGCCAAAACACTTGCGATAGTGACGGATTTTACCATTCATCCCTTCTGGGAGGATGTGGATATCGATTACTATATCACCGCGACAGAGCTTCTCGAATGGCAGACAGACCGCAAGGGCTATCCGCGTGAGAAGGTGAAGCCGTTCGGCATCCCGATTATGCCGAAATTTGCCGAAAAAATGCCACAGGCCGACGCGAGGAAGGAACTGGGGCTGGACAGCCGTTTTACCATTCTTCTGATGATGGGTTCTATGGGCTACGGCAACGACACGATGGATATTATTTCCCGTCTGGACAATATGAGCGAGGATTTTCAGATTATTACCGTCTGCGGCAACAATAAAAAGCTCAAAGCGCAAATAGACGCGATGGAGAAGAAGAAACGGTTCATTAATTATGGGTTTACGCATAATGTAGACGTTCTGATGGACGCGGCGGACTGCATCATTACCAAGCCAGGCGGCCTATCCACCTCGGAGGCGCTGGCCAAGGAGCTGCCAATTATTATGTTGGACCCAATCCCCGGCCAGGAGGACCGAAACGAAGAATTTATGCTGAACAACGGTATTGCAATTTCATTGAGCGATACGTACACGGTGGACGAAGCAATTTACCAGCTCATTCATTTCGGCTACCGTCTGGATCAACTCAAGCAAAACATGAAATATATCGCAAAACCGAACTCTACCCGCGATTTAGGGGAATTTATGCTGACGCTCTGCGGGGAAAATGGAAAGAAGTAGCGCAAGATTTAAAAAGGAGGGGTCGTAATGAAACTGGTATTTGCTATCGTCAATAATGAGGATGGAAACCTTGTCATGCGGGAACTGAACAAGGCGGGCTTTTCTGTTACAAAAATGGCGTCGACAGGCGGATTCCTGCGTGCCGGAAACACAACGCTTCTGGTTGGGACGACGGAGGAAGAAGTACAAGTGGTGGTAGATGTTATTGAAAAGCACAGCATGAAACGGAAACAGATTGTTTACACGCCTGAACCATACCTCGGAGCGAATATGGACTACACCTCATATCCGGAAGAAATCGAAACCGGCGGCGCGACCATCTTTGTGGTTGACGTGGAACGGTTCGAGAAGGTATAACAGTGGCGGCGAATTTTCAGGAAATTGTGGGTCTTTCCCGGATAAAGGACCGGCTGAAAAGAACGGTTGCGGGGAATGCTGTTTTAAATTCCTATGTATTTGAGGGAGAACCTGGCAGTGGGAAAAAGACGGTGGCGCGCATTTTTGCATCTGCCGTGCTGTGCAGCGGCGAAGGAGAAAGGCCCTGTGGCAGCTGTCCGGCCTGTGCAAAAACGATGTCCGGCAACCATCCGGATATTCTGTATGTGCGGAAAGGCAAGGGTAAAAACACGATAGGTATCGACGATGTCCGCGAACAGATCATGGAGCAGGTTTATATCAAACCGTTTTTAGCCGAAAAGAAATTTTTTATCATTGAGGACGGGGACGACCTTACGCCCGGTGCACAAAATGGACTTCTCAAGGTGCTGGAGGAACCGCCGGATTATGTGGTGTTCATCCTGCTGGTCAGCAAAGCAGGCAATCTGCTCGACACGGTGCTGTCCCGCAGTGCCGTTTTAACCTTTCTTCCGCTGTCATGTGAAGAGGTCTGTTCTTGTTTGCGCAAAAGCGGCGGACATACCGAAGAAGAAGTGCTGTTTGCCGCGAAGTTTTCACAGGGAATCGTCGGCAGGGCGGAGGCAATTTTGCAGAGCGAAACCTTTGCCGAGATATACCGCCAGACGTTGAAATATATGCAGGCGTTGGCGGCTGACCGCGCATCGGCGACGGATTTTGAAAAATATTTGCAGGAGCAGAGGGACCAAATTAAGCTGGTGGTCGATTTTATGCTTGTCTGGGTGCGTGACTGTTTGCTGATAAAGTGTAACTTAGAGAGCATGGTGCTGTGCCGGGACCATCTGTTTGAACTGCGCGCCTTTTGTGCGAAGGTGACAAAAAAAACACTGGTCCGCGCGATGGACAGCATCTTACAATATCAGAAAAAGCTTTCCCAGAACGCCAGTTTCAATGCGGCGTCCTTGGAAATGCTGCTTAGCATTCGGGAGGGAATGGATGATACATGTAGTAGGAGTGCGGTTTAAAACCGTTGGAAAAATTTATTATTTTGACCCCGGCGATATCAGCGTAGCGGTCGGTGACGGCGTCATTGTGGAAACTGCCCGCGGAATGGAGTTCGGCGACGTCGTTCTGGGAGAAAAAGAGCTTGATGAAACGAAATTTTCCATCCCAGTCAAAAAAATTGTCCGCAAAGCCACCAAGCAGGACATCAAACAGGTGGAGGAAAATAAAACGAAGGTGAAGGAAGCCTTTCAAATTTGTGAGGAGAAAATCAAAGCGAATCAGCTTGAGATGAACCTCATTGATGTGGAATATACGTTTGACAGGAGCAAAATTTTGTTTTATTTCACGGCGGACGGCCGGGTAGATTTCCGTCAGCTGGTTAAGGACCTTGCCTCCGTGTTCCGCACCAGAATTGAGTTGCGGCAGATAGGGGTGCGTGACGAGGCCAAAATGCTTGGAGGCTTAGGTATTTGCGGCAGGCAGCTTTGCTGTAATTCCTTCCTGGGGGATTTTGAGCCGGTTTCTATTAAAATGGCAAAGGAGCAATCGCTCTCGCTGAACCCGACGAAAATTTCTGGGACCTGCGGAAGGCTCATGTGCTGTCTCAAATATGAGCAGGAGGCATATGAGGAGCTGCTAAGTAAAACGCCGAATGTCGGTGCGGTTGTGGAT
>CABSKZ010000334.1 GCA_902478395.1 uncultured Eubacteriales bacterium
CGAAAATGATTTTTTATATCGACGTGGACGAACTTGACATTGCCAAGGTTCAAATCGGCCAGATGGTCGATGTAACAGCAGACGCATTGCCGGGGCAAACCTTTGTCGGAGAAATTACGCAGATTGCATCGGAAGGAACCTCAGAAAATGGCGTGACCACTTATCAGGCCAAGGTCACCATTAACGCCCCGGGGGATTTAAAGCCGGGCATGAACACCAATGCGGAGATAGTTGTAGAGCGGAAGGAGAACGTGCTGAATCTTCCGATTGCAGCGGTTAAAAAACAGGGGGAACAATCCTTTGTATATGTAAAAGACGCCAGCAAGGAAGAGAAAAAGAACGAAAAGAAGAAAGAAAACAATGCGGTGCAGCAACCGGGCATGCCAGCCGCGAAGGCTACCATACCGGAAGGCACTGTTCGAAGAGATGTTGTAACCGGAATTTCTGATACGGATAAAATCGAAATCATCAGCGGACTCGAAGAAGGGGAAGAAGTCGTTATGGTTATGGAGAACGCGTCCGCCAACTTTAATCCCATGATGATGGGGATGGGCGGAGGAGGAGCGCCGTCAGGCGGAGCACGTCCAGATGCACAGCGAGGCGGTTCTTCCAAAAGCGGTTCCTCGTCCGGACAGCGTTCCGGTGCGGCTAAATAAGCATTCCTTCGGTACATATTCTGAGATATACGAGGCCAATTTATGATTAAAATTGAAAACTTATATAAAACTTATATGATGGGCAACGTGGAGGTGCATGCGCTCAATGGCATCAGCCTGCATGTTCGTCCGCGCGAATTTGTGTCCATTATCGGTCCGTCCGGTTCGGGAAAATCGACCCTTATGAACATGATAGGATGTCTGGATACACCGACCAGCGGCAAATATTACCTGGATGGGCTTTCGATTGAGGATTACGACGAAGATGAGCTGGCGGAAATCCGAAACAAAAAAATCGGTTTCATCTTTCAAGGGTTCAACCTTTTACAGAAGCTGACTGCGATTGAGAATGTGGAACTGCCGCTGATTTATATGGGTGTCGGCCGTGCGGAACGGGAACGCCTGAGCAAGGCGGCGCTGGAACGCGTCGGACTTGGCAAGCGGATGTACCACAAACCGACGGAACTTTCCGGCGGCCAGCAGCAGCGTGTGGCAATCGCGCGTGCATTGTCCTCTAAGCCGCCTCTGATTCTCGCCGACGAGCCTACGGGAAATCTGGACTCCAAGTCCGGCGTGGAGGTTATGCAGATGATGCATGAGCTGCATGATGAGGGCAATACTATTGTGCTGATTACACACGATAACGGGGTTGCTGAGCAGGCGGAGCGGATTGTCCGGATCCAGGACGGGCAGATTACTGAGGACAGCGGGGTGAGCGTATGAGTTTTTCGCAGTCCTTTAAAATGGCGATTAAAAGCATCAGCGGAAATAAAGCCCGGGCGGCACTGACAATGCTGGGAATTATAATCGGTGTGTGCGCCGTCATTCTTCTGGTCGGTGTGGTACAGGGAAGCACAAACACTGTTATGGACCAAGTACGCAGCTTTGGTGCAAATTTAATCAATGTGACCATCCGGGCGCAGAATACGACAAGAAAGCTTAAGGTAGAGGAATTACAGAATTTTGTGGACGAGAATCAGGACCTGTTTTCCGGGTTCACTCCCGTTGTCAGCTCCAACGGAATAATTAAGGTTGGAACAGAAAGCCACACAACGACAATTGAGGGCGGAACCGCCGAGATAAACAGCATTAATAACACAAAAATCGATATGGGGCGCGATTTGACTGTGGTGGATATTGAAAATATGAATAAGGTCGCAGTCGTGGGAACCTACATCGTAGACACTTATTTTGGGGAACAGAATCCCGTAGGCCAGAAAATTAAACTGGCTGGTGAAGTATTTGAGATTGTCGGGGTCAAGGAGGAAAAACAGTCTGGCAAGCAGGGAACCTCAGACGATAAGGTTACGATACCGTATACCACTGCACAAAAGCTGATTAAAAACGCAGCAATTTCACGTTTTACCCTTCAGGGCGTAGATGACATGCAGCAAATCGCCACACAGAAGCTGGAGATGTTTTTGTTTAATATTTTTAAAGATGAAGACATGTATATGGTCATATCGCAGGAAGAAATGCTGGACATGATGAATGATATGCTGAACACCATGACCTCCATGCTGGCCTCTATTGCGGCAATTTCGCTTGTAGTCGGCGGCATCGGCATCATGAACATCATGCTCGTTTCCGTTACGGAGCGCACGAGGGAAATCGGTATCCGCAAGTCCATTGGTGCAAAGCGAAAGAGCATTTTGGTTCAGTTTCTGATTGAATCAGTCGTAATCAGCGCCATAGGCGGTGTTATTGGTATTATTCTGGGAATAATCGGCGCAAACCTAATAGCAGGACTGCTTGGGGTTACTGCTGCCATCAGCCCGGGTATCATCCTTTTTGCGTTTGGCTTTTCAATGGCGGTCGGCGTGTTCTTTGGATTGTATCCTGCAAATAAGGCATCCAAGCTCAACCCGATTGAGGCGCTCAGATTCGAAGGATAATCAAGGAAAGGGAGAATTTTTCATGAAAAGATTGTTATCAGCCGTTTTGGCAAGCGTGCTTTTGTTTTCCACCTGTCCGGCATTTGCGGTGTTTACCGATATGCCGGAGGAAACGCAGTACGCCGAGGCCATTAATAAATTGACGGCATTTGAAATCATAAATGGTTATGAAGACGGTGCGTTCCGTCCAGAGCATTATGTAACCCGCGCGGAATTTGCAAAGCTGACGGTTAATGCCCTTGGAAAAAAAGAAATGGCAAACCAGAGTGCTTCCGGACTGTTCAGCGATGTTTCCCAATATCACTGGGCGAACGGCTACATCAATTTTGTTGCTGACAACGCATACATTAAAGGATATCCAGACGGGACGTTTCATCCCGACGAATATATTCCGTTTGACCAGGTGATTACCATTCTGGTCCGAATGCTCGGCTATACTACGGAGGACGTCGGCTATCACTGGCCGCGGGATTACATTCAGAAGGGAAGCGCGCTCGGCATTACCGGGGGACTCTGGTACTCGGCGGGGGATCTCATGACCAGGAAAGACATCGCGCTGCTTTTGGACAGAACACTTGATACGGACATGAACAGCACACCAAAAGCCAAGCTAATTGATTCCATCGGGTTTACGAAGATAGAAAACGCGACCATCATCGCAACCAAAGCGCAGGATGCCTCGCTGGCCTCAGACGAACTGAAAACCAATACCGGAACCGTGAAATTTGTTTCACAAGGTATGGAACAATATCTCGGCAAAACCGGAAACATTTACTTAAATAAGGACAGCAAAGCGATTTACATGGAACCGAATCCACAAACAGAAAAATCGGTTGTGGTAAACAGTTTGATAGACAACAATGTGAGCTATTTGGATAACGGTTCAGAGGGCATCATAAAGTTAAATGATGATACTGTAATTTATTCAAAAGGACAGCGCAGCACGCTTGTCCAGATGAAAAGCCTGATAACGCAAGGAACGACGCTGAAGGTTTATTATAATGAGGCGGGTTCTGTTGAGTATGTGCTGATGGATGAAGCGGAAAGCTATGGGCCATTTACTGTAACCAAGCGTTTGACCGACACAGAACGGTGGATTGAAGGCGTACAGATCCGTAATGACGCGCGGATTTTCCGCAACGGAATTGCAATTTCATTTGCGGATATCAAAATTGACGATATTTTATACTATACGC
>CABSKZ010000335.1 GCA_902478395.1 uncultured Eubacteriales bacterium
GCCTGCAATGGTATTGAAACCTGTAAAAATCCGGTTGAACAGGTCATAAATAGTTTTTGTGATAAACTGCGTTTCGTTATACCATATCATGTTTTGGTATTCCAGAAATTTAAACGCGTTTCCGGACACCAGATAATTGATCAAAAGATAAATCCCGCCGCCAATGCCAATGAGCGGAATAAAAACAAATTTTGTAAAAATATTTTTCCAAAAAGCCTTATATTCCTTGCGCCGCAATGCGGAAAACGGTTTATAAACACGTATGTATTCCATTGCTGCGGGTATAGCTACCAGCGAACCGACCATGCGGCATAAGCCGGATAAAGCACCGAATACCATTACCAATGGCCAGTTGTGCTTTCGAATATGATAAAAGGTCATCGTCATCATAAAGAGCGTGATGCTTTCCGTGTGGATGCTTCCAAAGAAAAAGGAAAACGGAAAAACAGAAATGAGAACAGCCGTTTTCCATGCGATGTTCTCATCGAAGTCCAGCAGTACAAGCTTGTACAGGTAAATCACCGAACCGATATAGAACAGGTAAGATACAACCAAGCCGCTGACATAATAATCCTGGAGGACGCCCGCTGTCAGCCGCATGCAAAAAGAATACAGCGGAAAAAAGACCAGCAGAATATTTTCTCCATTTTCCAGAAAGGAGTACCCCACCTTCGCCATGTTGGTGTAGCCCGTGCTGTCCCATTTATGCCAGAGCCGAGAAAAAGCCTCAAGATTAAAATGTTCAGGAGATTGAAAAATCAGGCAGATAAATACCCCAGCCACAAAAACAAGCAGCCGTACGCCAAGAGCAAATAAAATCAACTTTCCGTACGGAATACGCTGTACGCTGCCGGGCTCACTCCATTCTCCCGCTCCGGCTGCAAACCGGAATCTGCTGCCTAATCCTGTCGTTTCGCAGAAAAATTTAAATACGGCAAGCAGAACAGCCGCAAAAAAGCCACAACTGACGAGAGCAGTCAAAAAAAATGTCGCAAACTGCATGATTTCCTCCCAAATAGATATATCTATCCGTTTATTACTGTGTCTGGGCTTTCCAGACTAATCCTACCAATTTTTGCGCTTCGGAATTCGTCCAGAACAATATTTGCTGCCCGGAACGTATCGATTTCGCCTCCGGACACAATAAAACCACGCTTCCGTCCAATCAACTCCAGCAATTCGAAGCCTGAGAGGCTGTCCGTTTCCTCCAGCTTATACCTGGCCTTCAAAAGCACAGGGTATGCCGTATTTAAGAATTCCAACAGTTTTACGGCTAACTCCTCTACATCCATAATTTCATCTTTAATGGAGCCGGCAAACGCTAAACGCAGCCCTGTTTTCTCGTTATCAAACTTTGGCCAAAGGATACCGGGGGTATCCAGAAGTTCTATCCCATTGTTGAGACGAATCCACTGTTTTCCCTTGGTAACGCCCGGGCGGTCTCCCGTAATTGTCCCGGCGCGGCCGGACAGCATATTGATGAAGGAGGATTTTCCTACATTTGGAATTCCAAGAACCAAGACTTTAATAGAACGGTTGACCATTCCTTTTTCTTTTTGTTTCTCTATTTTATCCTTTAAAATTTCGCGCAGTCTGTCTACAACCAGCTTTCCGTTCTTTTTGTGGATACTGTCCAGCAAAAGCGCGGTGGTTCCCTGCTTTTGATAAAATGCCATCCACTTCTTATTGACCGTCTCGTCAGCCAAATCAGCCTTGTTTAATACAACCAGCTTTGGTTTGCCGGCAATCAGGGAATCCACGTCCGGATTCTCCGAAGAAACGGGCAGCCTTGCGTCCAAAAGCTCGATGACGACATCAATCAGATTGAGCTGCTCGGCAATCATGCGCTTTGCCTTTGCCATATGTCCCGGATACCATTGTAAATTCATGAAAGCCTCCTGACTATACGGTATCATACCCCGCTACTATGAAAAGGAGCCGCAACAAAATGTTCTTCTGTTACGGCTCTCGCTTATTTTTTGCTGTTCTCGTCCAACTCGTGATACAGACCGCCGAATTTGTTAAACGGCATAATCCTGAAGGATGCTTTTCCGACTACCTCGCTGTAAGGAATTACACCGATCGAACGGGAGTCCTGAGAATTATTCCGGTTATCCCCCATCACAAAAACGGAATTTTCCGGCACGGTAAACGGATACGTATATTTCCCGCCGGAGGACACCAGTTTTTCTTTGATATAGGGTTCGTCCAGCAGTTCGCCGTCAACATATACCTCACCAGTGTTGGGACGGATGTCGATTGTCTGTCCCGGGAGGGCAATTACCCGCTTCACGATATATTTCTTCAGCACGCCAGATTTCACAATGACAATATCTCTTGGCTTTGGCTTGTAAAGCAGCTTCGTTACGATTAACCGTTCCTTGTCGTGCAGGGTCGGCACCATGGAAGAACCCTCTACCTGTACGATTGAAAACAAGAACTGGTTAATGAGCAGCGCCAAAACGACCGCAACCGCAATTGCCTGTGTCCATTCATATAGTTCTTTAATCCAATTTATTTTCGACGTAGTTTCAACCGCAGCGTCATGTACCGTATCAGAATAAGCCTGTGCCTTAATAAACTCCTCCTCGGTCAAATCCTCCTGCGTTTCCGCGTTCTCTAAATCGCCTATATCATTATACTGCTGGTTCTGATTATCATCCGGCATACCGTCCTGGTACAGTCCGTCTTTATTTTCTGTATCCATACAAACCAGTCCTTTCGCATTGCTTCAAAATGATTTAATAAGATAGGAAATTACAACAAGTAACTGCTGTCATTTCCTATCGCATTAAACGAAATAGTATGATAAAATTCAGGACGATTTCTCAATCGTCCTGAACCTATCATTGAATTTTACAGTCTTTCTTTGACCTTGGCTGCTTTACCAACACGGTCTCTTAAGTAGAACAGTCTTGCTCTTCTTACTTTACCTTTTCTTACCACTTCAATTTTCGCGATTTTCGGCGAATTAACAGGGAATGTTCTTTCCACGCCCGTACCGTAGGAAATACGGCGTACGGTAAAGGTCTGCTGAATCCCGCCGTGCTGAATCTTAATAATCGTTCCTTCGAAAATCTGAATTCTTTCACGGTTGCCTTCTTTGACCTTAACATGCACTTTTACAGTGCTTCCGATTTCAAGCTTCGGCAAATCAGTTCTGATTTGTTCCTGCGTCAGTTCTTTGATAACATCCATTCTTTTGTCCTCCTCCCTACCCTAGACGTTCTTACCTGCCATCTGCAAGCAGAGGACCGCCCGTATTACACGGCAGACAATAGCCTGCACAATCTAATATTATAATATATGCGCCTGAAAAATACAAGTCTTTTTCGAAAG
Source organism: uncultured Eubacteriales bacterium (assembly GCA_902478395.1). GTDB lineage: Bacteria > Bacillota > Clostridia > UBA1381 > UBA9506 > CABSKZ01. The sequence goes on from CABSKZ010000335.1 coordinate 3,340, forward strand.
AAATTTTATTTTACTAAAAAAATCTTCCAAAATACAAGCTTTAACTGCCAAAACCTCAAACCAGACAGCTTATCTAACAACAATTACCCGGACCTTGCCACCTAAACTGAGCCGGCTGTCCGCATAGAGCGTGACATTGCTGAATGTTTCCTCCGTCAATTCATTCAAAGATATTGGTTCCTTTGTAAAATCGTGATTTTGCCTGCGGTAAACAACCGCGTCAGGGGCCATGGTATAAACATCTGAATCGACCTTAATCCGGTCGTAGTCCACCGCCTTAACCTGGCTGCCGCTCCCCACGTTTTCGAGCGCGAACATTCTGTCCAGACTGTTGCCAACCATGTCAATTCCAACTGGGGTTCCCGTTCCGATGGAGTATGCCGACTGAGTAGCAAAATTATATTC
>CABSKZ010000336.1 GCA_902478395.1 uncultured Eubacteriales bacterium
GTCTATAAGCAATATGGCAGGAGAAAAAGATGAAGTAAATCATTTAGCGGAGAACTAACACTCAATTGTTCAAATATTATTTTTGATGATAATGTGACCGTTATAAAGCTCGTTTTAGACGGTAAACCGAACGTAGAAGATACACTTTTCCAGCAGGAGCAACACTATATTATGCTTCCGGCTGTGCTTGACAGATTAAAAGAAACAGCGGCAAGGAGATATAGAAGTTCCGAACTTTGAGTCAGCTATGGACAGAGTTTTAGGAGAGTATTGGGGGAATTTGAACCACGAAATGAAGGTTAATATCAACGGAAGCGTGGAATGGTGGAAATCAGAGGAAGACTCAATTTTCTGGGAGTTCGAGGCGTGTGAACCCGGTGAATACGAGGTTATATTATACACCGCGACAAATAAATACTGCCCGTGGATTGGAGGACACCGTGTACGCGTTTTAAGCGGCAATGATGAAATTACGGCAAGATTATCCGCGGATATTATTCCTCGCGGAGTGAACAGAAAATATTTTTCGGAAACAGGGAGTATCGTGTGCAGAGTGAGAATTCTCGAAAAGGGTAAGTGCTCGATAGAACTCCGCGCGGACGAATTTAATAAAAATGACCCTGCTGGACTTTATGTAACACAGATGGTGCTCGAGAAAGAGTAACGGCATTATGGCGATTCCAATAATTCTTTAAAGTGATAGAACAGTTTTTTTAAACAAATTCGAATAAAGGAGTTATAACCATGAGTAGCAAATTTGAAAAGACATTTTGTAATCCAATTTCCCTGCCGGACTATGCGTTTGCGGGAAAAAGCTGGGGATTTCTGGACTGGTTTTTGCCTGTCACAGGCAGATGGAAGGAAGGAACGCAGGAGGCAGAATTTTCCGCACCTGTCAGGCCCTACCGCTCCCTGTCAGACCCGGATGTCATGTATTATGACGGGAAATGGTACCTATACGCAAGCGCGGACTGCTGCTACGTAACCTCGGATATGGTGAATTGGGAGGAACACGACCTGCTGCCGCACCGGTTCGACGCGAGCGGGCAAACTAAGGAGGGCAGAGCGCTTACGGAGCATGAAAGGAAATTATATGAGATTTATGTAGCCGCAACGGTGCTGTCCTTCCGGGGCAGGTTTTACATGCTGCATTCCTCCACGAATGCAATGTTTGTTTCTGATTCTCCGTTCGGTCCGTTTGAGAAGCTTGGAAATTTTGTGAGGCCGGACGGCGGAGAACTGTGGGTGGACGATCCGGCGTTGTTTGAAGATGACGGGAGAATTTTTGTTTATTTTGGCTGCGGAATCGAATCGGGAATTCAGGGTGCAGAACTTGATCCAGAAAACCCGTGCCGCTTGCTTTGCGAGCCTGTGCGTATTGTGGAATTTCGTCCGGAGACTGGCTGGGAGTGTACGGGCGCGCGCTACCAGGAAAGCGATGTTGGCTGGATAGAAGGCTGCGATATGTTTAAGCATAACGGCAGATACTATCTAACCTATGCCGCAAATGGAACGGTCTATGACAGCTATAATCTGGGCGTATACTATTCCGACGAAGGACCTCTCTCCGGTTTTCGGCCGCAGGAAAACGGCCCCTTCTGCGAAAAAAAGCACGGGATCTGCCGCGGGGCGGGGCACGGCTGCGTAACAGAGGGGCCAGGCGGCAGCTTTTGGGTATTTTATACCAGCGTTGCGGCCACGACCCATATGTTTGAACGCCGTATCGGTATGGATAAGGTAATCATCGATGAAAAGGGTGAGCTTGCGGTCCATACCACGGACGAACCGCAGTGGGCGCCGGGGATAACCGCTCCCGATGACCCGGATAATGCGGCGGGTATTCGGGCGCTTAACCATCAGAACCCCACGTGGGCAACTTCTGCCGCACCCGGCCGCGAGCCGTTCTACGTAACAGACGAGAGCATGATAACCTGGTGGCAGCCAGATGAAGGCGACGACAAACGTCAGCTGATTGTGAACTTCCGGTCAGATTATATGGTCTATGCATCAAGGGTTTTGTGGAAGGAAGGCGGTTTTGACGAGGAGAGCGGGATCCTGCCGGGGCCTGTTCAATACAAAATCGACGTGACGGAGGATATCGACAGCGGAGTGTGGACGACAGTGCTTGACATGTCCGACAACAATGAGGATTATCTGAATGATTATAGAACCTTTGCGCCCAAGCGCGGCAGTTTCGCAAGGCTTACGATTGTGGGGGCACCAGAAGGCGTCAATATTGGGGTTATCAGCTTTATATTGTTTGGAAAAAAGGAGTAGCGGAAGCTGGTATAGTCGTTGATTTGTGTTATGTTCCGTATTTTGCGCAATTTGTCTTGACTGGAAATAGGAACGCGCCCATGTCCGAAAAGCGAGCTGGGAAGCCGTCTAGGACACGCAGTGCAAAATTAAACAACAAAAAACAACGATTGCAAATGGAAAATAAACGATGTTTTAATAACATAGCCTATCTACGGCTGTTTCATTTGGTTGTATAATGATAGCAGCCGAACAGTATTGGCATGGATGAGAAACACAGCAGTAGGCTGTAATGAGTTTTTCATTGAATAAAATTTTAGGTGAGGAATGGATATTTATGAACAGAGAATTGAAAACGAAGCGTGGGGTGCTCACGGGAAAAAGCGGTGGCTTGTCCGCTTTCGGAAGGGAACTCTACATAAACCGGTTCCTGTATCTTATGGTTCTGCCCGGGGTCATTTATTACATCATTTTTGCTTACATACCAATGTATAATATCCTCATCGCGTTTAAGGACTATAACCCACTTTTGGGTGTTTTCGGAAGCCCATGGGTAGGGTTCAAGCACTTTGAGCGGCTGTTTGACAGTATCTTCTTCTGGCGGGTTATTAAAAACACCGTGGGGCTCAGTACGTATGCAATCGTCGCTTCCTTCTGGATACCGATTGTCTTTGCATTGCTATTGAACGAAGTGCGCTGCAAACCCTTTAAAAAGGTGGTTCAGACGCTCACCTATATTCCGCACTTCATTTCACTGGTCGTTTTATGTGGTATGGTTACAAGCTTCACGATGAAGGATGGCCTGATTAATGATATCATTGCGTTTTTTGGCGGAGAGAGAACAAACCTCTTAATGCGCCCCGAGCTGTTCAAAACGATTTATGTGGTTTCAGGAATTTGGGAATCGACAGGCTGGGCATCAATCGTATACGTGGCGGCGCTATCGGGCATCGATCCCACCTTGTATGAAGCATCAGAAATAGATGGTGCAAGGCGGTTCCGCCAAGCTATCCACATTACGCTGCCGGGAATTTTGCCCACAGTCGTCACCATGTTACTGCTCAACATCGGGACAATTATGAGCGTTGGCTTCGAGAAAGTATTTTTGCTATACAATCCGCTTACGTATGAAACAGGAGAAGTCATTTCCACCTATGTATACAACAAGGGTCTTGTGGAGATGAACTTCAGTTTCGCGACAGCTGTGAGCCTGTTTAACTCAGTTGTAAACCTCATACTGGTACTTGGTTCAAACTATGTCAGTCAGAAGGTTACAGAAACCGGGTTGTGGTAATATGAAATACATTAATTTGGGGGAGGTCTCTATCCATGCAGCACAGAAAACGCGGTGTATCAGACTGGGTGTTTGATATTTTTAATTACATATTTATGACATTTGCGGCATTAATTGCGCTTTATCCATTTTTACACGTGGTTTTTTCTTCGTTTTCCGACCCGACGCTTTTGGTTAAGCATACGGG
>CABSKZ010000337.1 GCA_902478395.1 uncultured Eubacteriales bacterium
AGAGAGGTAGAGTTTTCAAAGCAAAAACAAGATGCATATTATTTGTATCGCGTTTATGGATTGAATGAATTAACCAAAGAAGCAAAGTATTATGTTAAAAGGGGTAATATTCTAGAAAACTTTGTGTTAACACCGAAGGCATACATGGCTGAAATGAAGAGTGCGGGAAAGTTATGAGGTGGAAAATAGCAGAAGACAGGACATTTGCCATCGCCGTTGTACGTGACGCTCCTTGAAGAATGGGCTTCGAACAAGGGGGTTACTTGCCAGTATAGCTACCCGACAGGATTTTGTCTAAAAACGATGGTCTGCATAGTTTGTGCAAAGCTGTGTGAAGCAACGTTAACTACAGATTGTTAGGTGAAAGTGAAAATGAAATTGATTTTTAGTGGGTATATATCTAATACAGTTTCATTTGACCGCACCACAGAAAAATATGAGAAGTGGAAAGAGCTTATTACATAAAATGGTAGAGCGAAGCCCGAAAGCATATGCTTTCGGGCTTCGTTTCTTTAACATGTAAATCGAAAAAGTATTGATGTAGATAGACGCTGCAATATGTTTTTGATTTGTAAGATTTGATGGGATGCATATTCATGCGTTATACAGTCTGAGTATATTAAACAAAACCGCTGTTACTCCGCCTTTTTAAACATTGTGCCGATACCGGTATCGGTAAAGATTTCAAGAAGAATGGAGTGCAGAATGCGTCCGTCAATGATGTGCACTCGGTTGACGCCCTGTTCCACCGCTTCGGTACAGGCGCGGACCTTTGGAATCATCCCGCCGCTGATGGTACCGTTTTCAATCAGCTGTTCCGCTGCATTTGTAGTGATTTCAAAGATGATATCGCCCTTGTTGTCCTTCACACCTTCCACATCTGTCAGGAATATCAGCTTTTCCGCGGAGATAGCGGTCGCAACTGCGCTGGCCACCGTGTCCGCGTTGATGTTGTAGCTCTGGCCGTTCTCGTCCGTGCCGACCGGGGCAATGACCGGGATGTATTCATCCGCCGCGATGGTTTCTAGAAGCCTGGTATTGATTCTTTTAATTTTTCCGACAAAGCCAATGTCAATTGGGTTGCCGTCCGCATCTTCGGTCATTGGCTCGCATTCAATCAACCTGCCGTCAATACCGCAGATGCCGACGCCTTTTCCGCCGTTGGTATTGATGTGGGAAACGATCTCCTTATTCGTTTTGCCGACCAGAACCATCTGTGCAATGCGCATGGTTTCCGCGTCCGTGACGCGGAGGCCGCTCACGAATTTGCTTTCAATCTGATAGGTCTTGAGCGCGGCGGAGATGTCTGGCCCCCCGCCGTGAACGATTACAGGGTTCATGCCAACGTACTTGAGCAGGGTAACATCCTCAATGACAGAATGCTTTAAATCCTCATTGACCATGGCGTTTCCGCCGTATTTAATCACCACGGTTTTGTTGTATAACCGCTGTATGTAAGGCAGGGCTTCAATCAAGATTCCTGCGCGCTTTATCCTTTCATCCATTTGCAGCATAGATTCACCTCATTTTCAGTCATATAAATTTCTTAAAGATACAGTCCCGCATTGGTCAGACCTTCGGTCTCTTTCAGGCCAAACAGCAGGTTCATGTTCTGGATTGCCTGCCCCGCAGCTCCTTTTACCAGATTGTCAATGGCCGAGACGACGACCACACGGTTTAACCGGCTGTCCACCTCGAGGCCGATATCCACGAAGTTTGAACCTGCAACATGGTTGGTTTCCGGCAGGCCAGAATCATACACGCGGACAAAATACTCGTCTTTGTAGAATTCTTTTATCATGGAAAGCAGTTCTTCTTTTGTATATTCATGATTTAAATTTGCATAAATCGTCGCCAGAATACCGCGCTTCATCGGAACAAGGTGCGGCGTGAAGGATAACGTGATGTCCTCTCCCGCAATCAGAGAAAGCTCCTGTTCGATTTCCGAGGTGTGTCGGTGCGTACCGATTTTGTACGCCTTCATATTTTCGGTGCATTCGCAGAAGTGGTAATCCAGTCCGAGCCCCCGGCCTGCGCCGGACACGCCGGACTTCGCGTCAATGATAATATTCTTGGTCTCAATCGCTTTATTAGCAAGCAATGGCGCAAGCCCCATGATGGAGCAGGTTGTATAGCAGCCAGGGTTGCCGATGAGCCTTGTTTTTTTGATATCCTCGCGATGCAGCTCGGGAAGTCCGTAAACAGAGACATCAAGCAGCTCCGGGCTGTTGTGTTCCTGCCCGTACCATGCGCGGTAAACCTCCTTGTCGTTATAACGGAAATCGCCGCTTAAATCAATCACGCGCAGCCCCTTTTCATAAAGCGCAGGGATTACTTCTTTCGACGCGCCGTGCGGCAGGGCGGTGAATACGACATCGCATTTTTTTGCCGCTGCATCCGCGTCAAGCTCCTCACACACGAGGTCACACACGCCTCGCAGAGAAGGATAAACCTCTGAGATTTTCATCCCGTGGTAGCTGTGGGATACCAACATAGTGATTTCCACATCCTTATGTGCAGAAAGCAGCCTGACTACCTCGATTCCGGCATAACCCGTCGCGCCCAGAACTCCGGCTTTTATCATAATAACAAGTCCTTTCAAATGTAATTCTGTATTATTATACATCATTTATGCATAAAAATGCAATGGCAATTTTATAAAATATTTTATGGTTAGGATTTCTTTTTTTGTCTATAATTTTAGTATCACTATTTTGTTGAGGAGAATGCAAAATGAAAAACAGGGTCATGACAGCGGTTTGCTGCGCAATTCTTTTGCTTGGCACGTGGATCGGTGCGTCGGAGGCGGCGGTTGAGGATATTGGGAGCGGCATCGTCCGCCTGCATATATTAGCGAACAGCGACAGCGAAGAGGATCAGGTGCTGAAGCTGGCGGTGCGGGACCGGGTCATTGCAGAAGTGAGGGCGCGGGAGGAGGCGCACGAGGTTACAAAGGAGTATTTGCAAAAAAATGAGAATATGCTTCTGGACGCGTGCAGGGATGAAATTTGCAAACAGGGATATTCCTATGATGTGCGGATGGAGTTTGGGCGGTTTTATTTTCCAACAAAAACGTATGAAAATATCACCCTTCCTGCCGGAGACTATGATGCAGTACGGATTTTGATTGGTGAGGGCACAGGCCAGAACTGGTGGTGTGTGATGTATCCGCCGCTGTGCTTTACCAGTGAGACAAAAGGGGAGATGCCGCAGGAGGAGTTGGAAAAGCTCCGGCAGAGCATGAGCAGCGAAAATTTTGATTTAATTCAGAATGAAGAGCAGCTTGTCATTAAACCCTCTTTTAAGATCGTCGAGCTGTGGCAGGAATTGAAACACCGATTGCAACAGTAGCGTTTCTTTACTTTTCTATCTCGGTATGGTATGATAGACATGGAATAAAGCTTTGTAACGAGCCAAAGGCGATGGCAGAAGGCACTCCAGCCAATCGTTCTTTTTTGAAAGTCACAATCAGAAAATAACGTTCGGACCAAGGGGAGGAAGCCGAGTAGCGGCTTGCCTTTATATGGCATCATATAAACATTAAGTGAAACGGGGTGGGAGATTTGAAACGGTTGGGAATATTTTTGCTCATGCTGTTATTACTGTCCGGCTGTTCAGAAAACATGGCGCCAAACGGGCAGGGTCAATCGGGGAAAACCGCGGTTGATTCAGCAAAAACACAAGTACCGACGGAACCGGCGGATGTGGCGAAGATAGTTTTGAACACAATGAGCC
>CABSKZ010000338.1 GCA_902478395.1 uncultured Eubacteriales bacterium
ACCATATGTTGTACACACAGGCGAAAGGCCTGTATATCTGGTACATCAGGAAAGAGGAACCCATGCGCACAGTAGTGATAAATCAGAATGACGCAGGACAACGGCTAGATAAATTCCTGCTGAAGTACTTGAAAACCATGCCGCAAAGCCTGGTTTACAAAGCCCTGCGAAAAAAACGAATCAAGGTAAACGGAAAACGGCAGCCAGAAAACTACGTTCTTTGCGCCGGGGATTCCCTGGATTTGTATATCAACGACGAGTTTTTTGAAAACGCCTCCCCTGAAGATGCATACCGGAGAATCAAGACGCCAAACGTAACCGTTATATATGAAGATTCTCATATCCTGCTTGTTGACAAACCACAAGGCATGGTTGTGCATTCGGACGACAAGGAACGTGTAAACACCTTAATTGCACACATTCAGGCCTACCTGTTTCAGAAAGGGGAATTCCGCCCTGAAGCAGAACACACCTTTGCGCCCGCCCTCTGCAACCGGATTGACCGGAACACACGCGGTATCGTCATTGCCGCCAAGGACGCGGAAAGCCTCCGTATATTAAACGAAAAAATTAAAACAAAGGAAATACGGAAGTTTTACCGCTGTATCGTTTGCGGCATTCCGAAAAAAAGCAGCGGCATGCTGACCTCGTATCTCGTAAAAGACACCGGTGAAAATAAAGTCCGCGTTTTTGATAAGCCTGTTCCGGATGGGCGGACAGCAATTACCAAGTATCAGATCATACAAACATACGTGCGCCACGCGTTGCTGGACATTGAACTGATAACCGGGCGAACGCACCAGATTCGCGCACAGATGGCGCACATCGGCCATCCTCTGCTGGGCGACGGAAAATATGGGACATTGGGAAAGCATCCACTTTTAAAACAACAGGCCTTATGCTCCTATAAGCTGATATTCGACTTCCAAACGGACGCAGGTATCTTAAATTATTTAAATGGCAAAACCGTTCAGCTCGAAAACGTGCATTTTCAAACCCCCGGCGGGGATACTAATTTATGAAAAATTCTTCTGCCGCTTTGAACATTTGAATCCGTTATGAGCTTTTTAAGATTGAAAGGAGCTTCTTATGAACTTTAAGATGGTGCACAACAACTACAATGTAGCAAATTTGGAGAAAAGTCTGGCATTTTACAATGAAGCGCTTGGTTTAAAGGAAACACGCAGAATTGAAAAACCCGGCTTCACAATCGTTTATCTTGGAGACGGACAAAGCAGCCATTTGCTTGAGCTGACCTGCCTGAAGGACCATCCCCAGAAATATGACCTGGGTGAAAACGAAATTCATCTGGCATTTGAAACTGAAGAATTTGACGCGGCGTTGGAAAAGCATAAAGCGATGGGCTGTGTCTGTTTTGAAAATCCTGCGATGGGAATCTACTTCATCGAAGACCCGGACGGCTACTGGCTGGAGGTGGTCCCGAAAAAATCAAGGATACCATACGCGAATTTTGTTTAAAAACCGGTGTACCGGAGGAAATTATGACGCTGATGCCGGAGGAAATCCCAGCAGTATATTCCGGTATTTACGACGACCTGATACGGTGGGAAGCCTGCCCGCGGGCAGTAGCCGCAATGAATTCTCTAATTGACGCGAATCCGGACAACGGCCTCCTTTGTCTTCTCATTTATATTGAAGCTGCGTTGGCATTGAAAGCCGAATACGAAAAAAGGCGTATTCCAGATACCATCTACTATGATACCATGCGCTGCTTCGCGCGTTTCTGCGCGGAATATAAAATGGTGAACGGCGTGTGGGGCTATGCCAATGTGGCATGGCCAATCCGGCAGGTGAATTTCCGTCTGTTCCGGCTTGGCCGGCTGGAATTTGAGCTGCTGGCTTTTCCGCATGAGGATACCAATGTTGAGGGGCTCCGCCTGACAAAGGGCTGTCCCGTCCTTTCCGTACATATCCCCTGCGGAAGCCCTTTGGACCACAATGCCTGCTCCGCCTCCTACCAACAGGCACGTGCGTTCTTCAAACAGTATTTCCCCGACTTTCAGCCACAGGCGTTCTACTGCGCGTCATGGCTGTTGTTTCCTGGGTTGTCAGACATCCTTCCGGCAGACTCCAACATTCTTACATTCCAAAAGGACTATACGCTTGTCGATTCCTCTTTCGGCGACTTTGGTATGATGTGGCGTATCTTCGGAAGGGAAAGGGAAAATCTAGAGGATTATCCGGTTCAAACAACCCTCCAGCGGAATCTGGTTCGGCATCTGAAAAACGGCGGGCAGGTTGGCGCCGGCATGGGCGTTATTCCTCTATAGTGCGTTTTTTCTATCAAAAAGTTACGATATAAACGTATTGGTAGTGTAATTGAAAAAGGCTGCAAGCTTTTCGAAAAAACTGTCTGAATCAAAGAAATTCTTTGATTCAGACAGTTTTTATGTATCATATTTCACTTTTTCATGACTAATTATGATTTCTCTATCATATTACATAAAAGTATGATAGAATATGGACATAATAAAATGAAAGTGTTTTATGTGCCCGTATCCTAAGGAGGTGTTTCCATGAACGTGCTGTTGTATCTTGAAATCAATTTCGTTGGGCTTGTGATGCTTGCGGTCATGTTAAACAATCAGCATAAGGCGGCAGGACTTGCCGCCAATCAAAAAATGTTTAACTATATGGTCATCACGATGATGGCGATGCTGGTGCTGGATTCCGGCATGTGGACGTTGGACGGAAAGCAGTTCCCATTTTCGCGGGACATCAATTACATTGTTTCCACTGCTTATTATTTTTTGAATGTGTTTATTCCCTTTATATGGCTGCTATACACACTGGTTTCCTTTAATATGGACTATTTCATTGTAGGAAAATATAAGGGTCTCATTTTTGTGCCGCTGATTATTAATACTATATTTATTGTTGCGAATTTGTTCACCCATTCTATTTTCTCTATTAGCGGACAAAACCAATATACACGCGGAGATTGGTTCTTTGTCCCTGTTCTGCTGGCTTTTTCCTACCTGCTTTGGGCAACAGCGATTGCGCTAAAGCGGGCTGTAAAGGCGGGGACGCGGTTTGAAAGGAAGAAATGTATCTCCATTATAGCGTTTATGATTCTTCCTGTGCTTGCCGGCATTGTGCAGAGTTTCTTTTACGGCGTTTCGCTGATTTGGATTTGCGCGGTATTGTCCCTGCTCATGATTTTCGTTAACTTTCAGAACCGCCAGATTACCACCGACGTTCTGACAGGCCTGAACAACCGGTATCAGTTCAACCGTTATCTGGCGCGGACTGTTGGAAATGCCCGGGAGAACGTACAGCACTCGTTAATCCTAATCGATATTGATCAGTTCAAACAAATCAACGACAGGTATGGACACCTCAACGGAGACAAGGCTTTGATGATTGTGTCAGATATCCTTCAAAAATCGTCTGCGGATACGGACGCGTTTCTTTCGCGCTTCGGCGGGGACGAATTCACAATTATATGCAAAACCATATGTGTCAAGCCGCTGATAAACCAGATTGAACGGACAATTGCTGCATTCAATCAATCGAAAAAAGAGACGTTTTTTCTTTCGTTGAGCATCGGCCGCGCCGATTTGGAAGGCGGCACCACAAAAGACCCTGACGCTCTTATCTCCAGGGCAGACAAAGACATGTATCAGAAGAAACAGAGCAAGCAAATTCATTGATACAAATACGGGGATAGGATTTTTTTCCAAGACAGGAGAAGCCGTTCCAGAGAATA
>CABSKZ010000339.1 GCA_902478395.1 uncultured Eubacteriales bacterium
GTCACGGTTGTCTGTCCCTGTGCCAAAAAGATGCCGAGCAAAAAAATTCCCATAAACTTCTGCCCGTCCTGCGCTCCGTGCATGAACGCCATAGCCGCCGCACCGCCAATCTGCGCATTTTTGAAAAAACCGAGTGTTTTTCTGCGGTCCATATTTTTGCAAATCAATCCGGTCACTTTCGCACAGAACCAGCCCATCCCAAACCCCAAAAAAGTGGAAAGAACAAGTCCGTAAAGCACCTTGACCCATTCCGCGCCGTTAATACCAGATAGACCGCCATGCATGGCGATTGCCGCGCCGGAGATGCCGGCAATGAGCGCATGGCTTTCGCTGGTCGGAATGCCGAATTTCCATGCCACGACTGCCCATAGAACAATTGCGAACATCGCCGCGCAAAGGGCGGTTAAGGCTTCGTCTGCGGCACTGCCGAAATCGACCATGTTATAAATGGTCTGGGCGACGGTGGCGTTTAAAAAAGTCATGGTCAGTACGCCCAAAAAGTTGAATACTGCGGCCATTAATATGGCGCTGCGGGCGCCCATGGATCGGGTTGAGACGCAGGTCGCGATGGCGTTCGGCGCGTCTGTCCACCCGTTGACCAGAATCACGCCCAAGGTCAAAAGGACTGTAATTGACAGAGAGGGCATGGTTGTAAGCTGAGTGAGAAATTCTGTTAAATGAACAGTCATGTTGGATGCTCCTAACTTTGCTTTGTAATTTTATAATTGACTGACCGTTTAACAGTCTATCACAAGCTGTCCCATTTTTCAACATAATCTTGCGAGATTTACATATTTTTTTTGCGCGAAATAGGCGGGCCATACATGGAGGAGTATTTTAAAGGGTATAAAAAGCTGTTTTCATAGCGTTTCAGCTGATACCGGCCACGTTCTCTTTCTAACAGGGGCTTGGGACCTTGGCGTTGTGGACAGCTTACTCCTCGTTTTTTCTTAAAAAACGGCAAAATAATAGGCGCCTCTGTCTGACTTAACCGCTAAACTTTCCTGAAAAGGTATGGCGGCAAACACCAGAAACTGGCGCCCAAGTTGTGTTCATTATTTCTCAATGGATGCGGTAAAAGCATTTTTGATAGTATTTGCAGGGCGAATCAATTTGCCGTGGATGATTTTTTGACCTGCAGAGCGCGGGAGGCGTTCAAAATGGCGATGACGGAAACACCAACATCCGCAAACACCGCTTCCCACATGGTCGCAGCGCCGAAGGCACCTAACAGCAACACCAGCGCCTTCACGCCCAGAGCGAAAACGATATTTTGTTTCACAATTCGAAGTGTCTTTCTGGAAAGGCGGATTGCATCAGCAATTTTCGAGGGTTTGTCATCCATCAGAACCACATCGGCCGCCTCAATGGCAGCGTCGGAGCCGAGCGCTCCCATGGCGACGCCGATGTCTGCGCGGGTGAGCACCGGCGCATCGTTGATGCCGTCACCAACGAATACCAGCTGACCGTTTGGCCTCTTTTTCGTTAGCAGCGTTTCCACCTTATCTACCTTATCGCCGGGGAGAAGCTCCGTATAGACTTCGTCCAGCCCAAGTGCGGCGCCAACCTGTTCTCCGGTAGCTTTGGCGTCGCCCGTCAGCAGAACGGTTTTAGCAACGCCCACCTGTTTCAGCGATTCGACTGCCCGGCGCGCGTCCTCCTTTATTCGGTCCGAAATCACGATGTAACCGGCATAGCTGCCGTCTATCGCCAAGTGCACGACCGTGCCCGCAGTATTTTCCGAAGAACAGGAAATTCCTGCCTGATTCATCAGCTTCCTGTTTCCTGCATACACGGGTTTTCCATCGACAAACGTCTTTACGCCGTGTCCGGAAATTTCTTCAACAGCCCCCACACGGCTTTGATCAATTTCCTTCCCATACGCCCGTTTCAGGGAGAGGGAAATAGGGTGGTTGCTGTAGCTTTCCGCTAATGCGGCATATTCGAGCAGTTCACCATCCTCCATACCTGCTGGATGAAGCTCCGTTACGTCGAAGGTGCCTTTCGTCAGCGTACCGGTCTTGTCGAATACGACTGTGTCCGTCCGCGCGAGCGCTTCAAGATAGTTGCTACCTTTAATCAGAATACCACACTTTGAAGCGCCGCCGATTCCGCCAAAAAAGCTGAGCGGGATGGAGATGACCAGTGCGCAGGGACAGGAGATAACAAGGAATATCAGTGCGCGGTGAATCCATTCGCTCCATGGCTGACCGAGCAGCAGGGGAGGGAGAACGGCGAGCAGCGCCGCGCAGATGACGACAACGGGCGTGTAGTACCGCGCAAATTTGGTGATGAAATTTTCTGCCTTTGCCTTTTTACTGCTGGCGTTTTCAACCAACTCCAGAATTTTAGCAACAGTGGAGTTCTCAAACGCTTTCGTAACCTGTACGCGGATTAATCCATTCAAATTGATGCAGCCGCTCATGACCTCGGTACCTTCGCCTGCTTCACGCGGGACGGATTCCCCAGTCAGGGCAGAGGTGTCCAGCATAGTGGCGCCGGAGAGCACGATGCCGTCGAGCGGGATGCGTTCTCCCGGCTTTACGGTGATGATGTCCCCAACAGCCACATCGTCCGGGTCTACCCGTTGCAAACCATCGGCGGTTTCCAGATTGGCATAATCCGGCCGGATATCCATCAACTCTGTGATAGACTGGCGGGAACGGTTTACGGCATAGCTCTGGAACCATTCCCCGACCTGATAAAACAGCATAACGGCAGCTCCCTCTGGATACTCGCCGACAAAAAACGCCCCGACGGTGGCAATGCACATTAGAAAGTTTTCGTCAAACACCTGTCCGCGCAGAATGTTGCGGACGGCTTTCCACAGCACGTCGCCGCCAATGACAAGATAAGGGACAAGGAAGAACGCCAGCTTCCAGTACCCGCCGGCCGGTATGGCATACGCCGCCGCAAACAGCACAGCACCGACTAAAATTCGAATAAGTGTCCGCTTCTGTTTTTTTGTCATATTCTAAACCTCCGATTATGAATAGAAACTGTTGACACGATATCTGCCAAAGCTGTTTGGCATGCTTCATACAACTGTTATGAGAAACTTCCTTATAATGAAAAATGATTGCTATCGATGCTCAAGAGTATACACGATTGGCAGGGGTGTTTTAAAGTGCCAGCAGCCACAAACCGTACGGATTGAAAGACAGCAGTTCCTGCTATATCAATCGAATGCCGCTCTTTCTTCTGTTATAATACGATGGTGCAGTCCGGCTCAATGCGCCTGCAGACGGCGACGACTTTGGCGAGAATATCATCGAAGCGGCTTTCGTCCGCTTCCAATGTCAGCTTCTGCATCATAAAGCTGACGCTGGCATTTTCCACACCGTCAATTTTTTGAATCGCCTCTTCCATTTTCGCGGCGCAGTTCGCGCAGTCTAAATCGACCAGTTTGAATTTCTTTTTCATGATATTTTCCTCCCTTATGCTTAATTTTATTCTGCGACATGCTCCATCCCTTGGCCTAATATGGTGCGGACATGGTCGTCCGCCAGGGAATAAAACACGGTTTTACCTTCCCGCCGGTATTTCACAAGCTGGCTTTGCTTTAAAACACGCAGCTGGTGGGAAATGGCTGACTGGTTCATGTTCAGGAGCTGTGCGATGTCGCACACGCACATTTCCGACTCGAACAAAACGTATAGAATTTTAATCCGGGTCGTATCGCCGAACACTTTGAACAGCTCCGCGAGGTCGTAT
>CABSKZ010000340.1 GCA_902478395.1 uncultured Eubacteriales bacterium
TGACGCGCTGTTTATTAGCCACATGGGAGAAATGAACTATGCCGTTGCAGATGGAAAGCCGGAGTTTTTTGAAAAAGAGTTTTCCGGAGATGGTACAAACCCAATAGCAGGGGCTGCGGCATTCAAGCCAGGGAAGGCAGTGTTTGTAAATATTTACGAAGATGACAAGGGGTTTCATGCGCTCATAACACCTGTCGAAGTGATGCAGGAAACAACAAGAAATTTTATAAAAAACGTCAGAGGCTGGCTGAAATTTTCAAAACCGATTCATGTTGTGCTTGAAAAAATCAGTGAATATGGAGCAACGCACCATAGTGTGCTTGTATATAATACGACAGTTGAAGAAATTACTTTTTTTACCAAATGTATTAATTTAACACCCAATATATTATGAGGTGAGGAAATGTTGGAGGGGGACAACTGGGGTTGTGGAAGACAAAAAGTAAAACAACGGTGATACAATTCCATACGCTACGGAAATAAAGCAGAAAAGACTTTTAATGTAACATTATAACTTTGCGGGAAAAAGATAGGAGTAATAGATATGAAAAGGAAGATAAGAACACCTTATTTTGAAATAGGAACAAAAAATTATATATACGGTGACAAGGTATTGGAATATGCCAAGGCAGCAGATGCTGCTGCAGAAAAATATGATATTGATGTTTTGTTTATTACTCCTGCGGTGGAGATACGCCGTGTTGCTGAAAACACAAAACACCTAATCGTTCTTGCTCCCTACATGGATACACTAAGGCCAGGAAGAGGTATGGCAGACATTCTGCCTGAGGCACTAAAGGCAGCAGGGGCAGAGGGCGTGGTTGTAAATCATTGTGAGAAGCCAATGTCATTGCCTGCAATTAAAGCAACTATAGACAGAGCAAATGAACTTGATATGCTGGTATTTGCCTGCGCAGATACTGTTGCGGAAACAAAAGCAATCGCACAATTGCATCCTGACATAATAAACCCCGAGCCGTCAGAACTGATTGGTGGAACTGAAAACGGTGTAAGTGATATGAGTTATGTTAAAGAAGTAATCAGGGAAATAAGGAAGATAGATCCAAATATATTAATTGAGCAGGCTGCAGGAATCACAAACGGACAGCAGGTATATGATTTTATTATGGCAGGCTCTGAAGCAGCAGGCGCCGCATCGGGAATCATGAATGCCAAAGCTCCTCTTGCTATGATAGATGAAATGATAGGCGCGGTGCGTAGGGCAGCTGATGATTTAAAAGGAATGGGGAAGTGAAATGATATACAAAGAAACAGTAAAAGTAAATTCTAATGATAAGGCTTACACGTTTCATAATGTAACGGAACAAGTAAAAGAAGCAGTTGCAAAATCGGGAATCAAAGACGGAATAGCAGTAGTATATTCGCATCACACCACGTGTTCAGTAATCACGCAGGAATGTGCATTTGATATGTCGGTAACAGGTCTTGAAACCTTACAGCAGGATTTGATAAATGTGTTTGAAAACATAATCCCAACCTGCAAACATGAGGGCATCTATTTACATCCAGGCGAGAAAGCACTGAAATTTGCAGAGGAACATGGAGAAGATGCAAGAGGGTGTCATAACACAGATGCCCATCTTCGCTCATCAATTATAGGAAGAAGTGAAAGTATAATAATAGATGATGGTGAGATTGATTTAGGAGAGTTTGGATTTATATACTTTATTGATTTTGACACCACCAGAGCAAGACAACGAACAGTAAAAATAATGGTTATAGGGGAGCGGTAAAAGCTGTATTCCTGTTCCGGTTTTTATAACAGGGATATTTATTATGGAAGTGTTAGCTGAGATTTGGCGTAGCATACCATTTTGGAATTACAGCATAACTGCTCCAAAAACGGGAAGTACTCTACAAGACAAAGAAAGGCAGAAGGAATATGCAAAGTAGGGATATAGGGGTCGAATCCCTAAAAAAATATGACAAAGTAAAGCCGATGAAACGCGGCGAAATAGCAGCGGCACTCGACTTTATCCTGCGCAGAATCGACAGTTGTCTGGATTTTTTTACCGACCAGTTCCCCTGCGATTCCAGCGAACATAATGTTTATGGTCCTCAGCCAAATATTGGCTGGACAAATGGATTTTGGACGGGAATGCTCTGGCTTGCGTACCAATACAGCGGAGACGAACGTTACCGTCGAGTTGCGGAGAGGCAGTGTAAAAGCTTTCGGGAGAGAATTGAAAAGCAGATTGAATTGGAGCATCATGACTTGGGATTTTTATACACACCTTCCTGTGTGGCGGGATATATGCTGACACAGAACGAGGAAATGAAGGAAACAGCTGTGATGGCAGCGAACAAATTAATCACAAGATACAAAGAAAAGGGCGGATTTATCCAGGCGTGGGGAGCAGTTGATGACCCAGAGGCTTACCGCCTGATTATTGACTGCTATATGAATCTATCCCTGCTATATTGGGCCAGCGAGATTACCGGGGAGCGGAAGTATGCCGCCATGGCAGAACAACATGCGAAAACGGCAGCTAAGACCGTGATTCGTGAGGATTTTTCCACGTTTCATACCTATTATTTCGACATAGACACAGGCTGTCCCCTCAGAGGGGTTACACATCAGGGTTACAGCAACGATTCCGCTTGGGCACGCGGACAGGCGTGGGGAATCTATGGCCTAGCTCTAAGCTATAAGCACACAAGGGATACATTCTTTCTGGAAAAGTGCGTTCAGGTAACGAATTATTTTCTGGCGCATTTACCGCAGGATGATGTGGCCTACTGGGATTTGATTTTCACAGACGGCAGCGGACAGGAACGGGATTCTTCTGCCGCTGCGATTGCCGCTGGTGGTCTGCTGGAACATATTCAATATGACAATGGTCCATGGAGAAAAACATATGAAAATGCGGCGCACGCCATTCTGCGGTCTTTGACGGAGCGTTATACCACAGTGGATATTCCGGAATCAAACGGTATTTTAAAGCACGCAACCTATGCAAAGCCACAGGGAAGCGGTGTCGACGAATGCAATATTTGGGGTGACTATTACTATATGGAATCGCTGTTAAGATTGTATCAGGATTGGAAATCCTGGTGGTAGGCTGAGTGTGGTAAGAATGCGAATAAGGATGATATGCACAGAAAAAATGAATGATAAATATGTAGAAAAACAGTATGAAAATATTTAAGATAATGTTGATTGGCATTGGCAGCAAGGGAAAACTCTATGCGGATATTATAGCATAATATTGGCTACCTATTTTAAGTATCCGCAGGAGGTACGGACGCTGATTTATACCACCAATGCCATAGAGGGCTTCAACCGCCAGCTGCGCAAAGTTACTAAGTCAAAATTGGTGTTTCCGACCGACGACAGCCTGTTGAAAATGCTATATTTGGCGATGATGGATATTACTAAAAAATGGACGGGGGAACGCCGGGATTGGAGTGTTATCCATTCCCAACTGGAGGTGTTTTTTGCTGACCGGCTGCCGGATTAAGGCTTGATTTTTTAGCTTATTTCTGTTATGGGCGGGGAGTACAGACATATTCTGATTAGCAGTATAAACTGTCCAAGATTATGTCCGCCCCCCCGCTCTCTACTATATTGAAAAGGCAGGGAGCAAGCTCCCAGCCACAGTTACTTTGTTCTACCCCTGTTTGGACACAAAATCTGGGACGGCCCCAATTTCATTTACCTGCTGTTTTTCCCATCATTACAAG
>CABSKZ010000341.1 GCA_902478395.1 uncultured Eubacteriales bacterium
ATTGCGGAAGAAGCTTAAGCAAGGAGGAACAAGAATGGAGGAAACGGTCTGGTCGCTGGCCCCTGCGGGGGCGGCAATTGTACTCGCGCTGGTGACAAAAGAGGTCTATTTTTCCCTCCTGGTAGGAATCGTCACTGGTGTTCTTTTCTTTTCCGGTTTTCACATAGGCGGCGCGTTTGAAACCATGTTTTCCATCATGGGGGAAAAGCTGGGGAGCAACAGCAATATTCTGGATATTCCTCGTCCTTTTGGGTATGCTCGTGTCGCTCATGGCAAAATCCGGCGCCTCCCGTGCATATGGGCAGTGGGCGTCGCGCTCCATCCGTTCCGAACGCGGGGCGCTGTTCGCAACAGCCGGACTGGGCGCATTGATTTTTGTAGACGACTATTTTAACTGCCTGACAGTCGGAGCGGTTATGAGCCCGGTCACCGACCGGTTTCAAATCTCAAGGGCAAAGCTGGCATACATTATAGACGCCACAGCCGCGCCGGTTTGCATTCTGGCGCCGGTTTCCAGCTGGGCTGCGGCAGTTGGCTCTTCGCTGCCGGATGGGAGCGCAATCGACGGGTTTGGGCTGTTTCTGCGGACGATTCCATTCAACCTGTACGCGATTTTGACCCTTGTAATGGTGGCGTTCTTAATTTTATTTGATTTCGATTTCGGAAAAATGAAACGGCAGTATCAAGCCGCCCCCGAAAAGGAAGAAAACGAGCTGGCCGATAAAACGGGAAAAGTCTCCGATTTGCTCATTCCAATCGTGTCGCTGATTCTGTTTTGTGTCGGCGCGATGCTCTGCACAGGCGGCATACTGGACGGAGTTTCGGCTGCGCGGGCGTTTGCGGAGGCCGATTCCGCGCTTTCCCTTGCGATAGGCGCGTTTCTTGCGATTCTTGTCGTTTCCGTGCTGTATCTTCCCCGCAGGGTGATTACGTTCCAGCAGTTTGCGCAAAGCCTCGTTGACGGATTCCGGGCAATGGTTCCCGCTGTTTTGATTCTGACCCTGGCCTGGACGCTTTCCGGCGTTTGCGGCCCCGATTACTTAAATGCCGGAGGCTTTGTTGCCCATCTGGTCGGAAAAAGCCAGCTCGCCCATGCGGCCGTCCCTGTCGCGTTTTTTCTGATTGCGTCGGGGCTGGCGTTTGCCACCGGGACAAGCTGGGGGACGTTCAGCATCCTTATCCCGATTTCCATTGCCGTCTTCGGCGGGGAGGAGAGCAGAATTCTTGTAATTACTGTGGCCGCGGTGCTGGCAGGTGCGGTTTGCGGCGACCATATGTCCCCGATTTCGGATACGACCATCCTCGCATCCACCGGCGCGGGATGCAGCCACATCGAACATGTTTCGACCCAGATTCCCTATATCCTGCTGGTTGCAGGCTGCTGCTGTGTCGGCTACCTGCTGGCGGGGCTTACCCAGAACGGCTGGATAGCCCTTGGCGTCAGCGGCGCCCTGCTGCTGACAGCGCTGTCGGTTATTTACTGGAAAACAAAACGTGCCGTGTAACGCGCCCATACGTGCGTTCATATAAAAACTTTCAATAAAATCTATCAGATGGAGGGAACAAAATGAGGAAAAGAATTGCAATGCTGTTGACGGTCCTGCT
Organism: uncultured Eubacteriales bacterium; assembly: GCA_902478395.1. Lineage (GTDB taxonomy): Bacteria > Bacillota > Clostridia > UBA1381 > UBA9506 > CABSKZ01. The sequence goes on from CABSKZ010000341.1 coordinate 1,606, forward strand.
GGTCATGGGCAGCTGGATGGGTGTGTTCGCTGAGGAAGATATTACCGTTTTCCTGGATGGAACGCAGATTCAATTTGATGTAGCCCCGGTGATTATGGAGGACAGAACCATGGTCCCGCTCCGAAAAATTGCGGAGGCGCTGGAGTCTGAAGTTGCGTGGGACGGAGAGACGTCGAAAATCACGTTGACAAAGGGAACGGTGGTAAACGAACTGACCGTCGGAGACAAAACCGCCTACAAGACAGTAGAAGGAACAAAAAAGACGATTGCGCTCGAAGCCGCGCCGGTAATCGTCGGCGAGCGGACGCTCGTCCCGCTCCGGTATATCTCGGAGAGCTTCGACATGGGCGTGGTGTGGGTCGCGTCGGAACGCAAGGTGCTGATTACATCGAAAGAGCAGAACCCACAGCCGGAACAGCCGGAAAAACCAACGGAAAGCCCGAAACCCGCCGGTTCTGAAAAGAAAGCAATCGATTTTTCGAAGGATGAGGATGGCAGTCTGAAAAAATTACATTCCTCCGTGCGGTATTCATTCGAGCAGGAGGCGTTGCCGCAGTTTTTGTTTGAAAACCAGTCAGAATTTGCGAAAGCGTTAAAAATCAATAGACAAGAAGTAGAAATGAATATTGCCGGTATGTGGGACGTGGTTGCGCTGGATTATATTGAAGAATCCCCAGCTGGACAGCTTGCAAAGGGACTGGCGGAATCGGCTGGCTCCAGTTCGGAACTGGAGAAGATATATCAGGAATTGCAGCAGACCAATCAACTCAAGGCCGCAGACTGTTTCAGTGTTGAGTACGAGGAAAGGGAAGACGGCAAAAACGCGATTATCTTGGAAATGGCGGATATTGACGAATTGGCGATAGCCTCCTATATTGGCATTGTCGTGGATAAGGACGGAAACATAGAATATTACCTGCTGGAGCAGAGTTTCGGCGATGCATACATGTTATGCGGACGTGATAAGACGGGGGCGCATTTGAATTATGGTGCAATGGAAAATGACCGGGAAGCGTTTGTAAAAACCATCATGGCAGGCAACTTAAACCAACAGGCTTCTACGTCGGCAAATTAGAATGAAACGGGAAAGCGGCACACGCTTTCCCGTCAGACTGTCGAAAAACCATAAATTATACAAAATAGGGGAGTTGTCAGAGGGGCGGTCCCCTCTGACTTAGAATTGCGGATTTTCCGGACATGTGCCGGGAAATCCGCTCCTTGCAAGGGCTGGACGCGTTAGCGTTCGTGCGAACGTAAGCGGCGTCTGCCGCCTTTATCGCAGCAAGTCAGCACTGACCATCCGTCTACTGCCCGGTAACTATGGCTTAAGCATAATTTAGAATCTCAAGCGAAAGCTGTCGAAGACAGATTTCGACTTGAAGCGTGTCGACTTTTTCGACACGCTCAGCAGCCGCATAAATTGCGGCTGCTCATTTCCCTTCGAACTCAATTAATTTGTTTGGCGGAACGTCTAATGCTTCCGCGATATCAAACAGTGTGCTTAAAGAGATGGATTTTGCGATGTACGGAGCCTCAATGCTCCCCAGATAGCTGCGGCTGATACCAACCTTCTCTGAGAGCTTTTCCTGGTTGTAGCCGGCCAGCTTCCGGTAATAGGAAATCCGCAGCCCCATTTCAATTAATTGGTCCGTGTGTTTGTCCTGTTTGCTCATTTTCCACCACCAAATATCATTATAGTATATCTGGACAATTACAACAATCAACCAAAAGCTTACATATGTTGTGAAATAGACGATGTCATTTTAATGAGCTTTGTGAAATTATACCATCATCCGGTTGATTTCCTGGTTTTGGCTACCCGGAAAAGAACGGCTGTATGAAACGCTTTTTGCCGTCGCGGCTGGCTGGCACAAGGCTATTGGCCATGAAGCAAAAAACTTGCTGGCAAGGGCATATATTCTCACTAAGGTCATCTTTCGCATCACTCGGATTCACTAAGTGTTCATATTTCACCATGAAGCAAAAATGCTTGCTCGCAAGGGCGTTTTTGCGAAGCCGTCAATATCACAGTTCGCGTGCCAGCGCGATAGGGCAACGCCCAAAGACTTACAAAGTAAGGCGTACTGTGATTATTATAC
>CABSKZ010000342.1 GCA_902478395.1 uncultured Eubacteriales bacterium
TACGATTTATTACCATATTCTTTCATTGACATATCCCCTTTCCTTGTTATATTGAAAACTTTTCTCTGCCAGTTGAATTTTATATTAGCGTTTTTACAAATTCAAGACACAATTTCTACGATCCGTTACCGTTTCTACTCTGTTCCTATAATCCGATAAATCTTAGCGGACAAAAATTCACTGAACGGACAAATTCTCCAATGTTAGAAGATTTTAAAAAAATTAAAATTCCTACTATTAAATGAACTTGTTCTTTTGGAGCAACTATGCTTTTCACTTCCGCTTAAGCATAAAAAAAGGACCGCGGCTGCGGTCCTTTTTACGCATATAAAATCTTATTACATCATATTCTGCGGCAGTTCCTTGAGCAGGCTGTCGCCCTTGTTCAGCCGTTCCATTTTGCATTTTTGCCGGTATTTGAGCGGCGTAACCCCCAGATGCTTGCGGAAAATATCGTTGAACCGCTGCTGGCTGGAAAAGCCCACGGACAGGGCAACATCGGCAATTTTGGTGTCCGTATTCTCCAGCAGCTCCTTCGATGCCTCGATACGCACCTTGAGAATATAGCTTTTGGGGCTGATACCGAATTTATCCTTAAACGAATGGGCAAAATAGCTGTCAGACAGATAGATATACTTGGCAACCTGCGAGAGTGTCAGCTCCTTCTGGTAGTTGTTGTCAATGTATTCCTTCGCGATATTAAGCAGCTCGTGCAGCTTCAAGTTCCGGTTGCGCGCACTCTGTTCCCACTCCTGCTTGAGCGTCCTTGACAGGAGAACGAAAAGCTCCATAATCAGCAGACAGCTCAAATAGTCGCCCCAAATCTGATATTTCATACGTTCGCGCAGGATGCGGTTCATGACATGGATAATGTCATTTTTCTTGTTGAGCTTCAAGTGAATATACGCGCCTGTTGCCTCGTCCTCAATGTATTCGATAAAATCGTTCAGTGAAACGTGACTGGTCAGCTCATCCTTTTTGGCTTTGAATTTAAAACTCAGGACGATGAATTCACAGCTGTCAGATTTGACGACAAACTTATGTGATTTTTCCGGCTTGATAATAACGATAGAATGCGGCGTCATGTTCACGTCGATTCCTTCAATTTGAAAGATTGCCGTCCCCTTCTTGATATAGACCATCTCATAATGGTCGTGTCGGTTTGCTGTCATGGACCAGTTGGCGTCATGGATTTTTTCAATGGTTTTCACGATTGCAGGCATAAAGCTGAGTTTGTCTAAAAGCTCGTTCCAGGCTTTCGGCAGCTGCCCTGTCGTTTGCATAAACCGTTCCCCTTCCGTTCCGGTTCCGCAAAGTGTTTCTTTCATTTAACCAGAACGTTATAAATTTTGAATCTTTCGTGCTTTATTATAGTACATTTTTTCACGGAAGTCTATTAATTTTTTATAAATTTTGTTTTTTTGCTTTACCGGGGGGATAATAACTGGTATAATAGGCATAGACTTTACGCAAAAGGGTGACGGCATGCTGAACAAAAGAGTAGTCAAGAATTTTTTTTCCAAGCTGGATTATGTTCTGATTGCGATGACCGTAGTTCTGGCCGCATTCGGCCTGCTTGTGATATACAGTGCAACCAGAAGCCTAGATTCCGGGTTCCGCCAAATGTTGGTGCAGACGATGGCGATGGTGTTGGGAATCGTTTTTATGTTTGTGCTGGCAAGCATCGACTATGAGAATTACACAGACTATGTGAAATATATTTATGCTGGGAGTATCGCTGTGCTGGTGTTTGTCCTCATTTTCGGAGAGGGCAAAGAGGAAACTGGGGCGAACAGTTGGATTCGGATTGCCGGAATCGGGGTGCAGCCCTCGGAGCTGGTAAAAATCGCGTTTGCCATTACTTTTTCCACACATCTGGCAAAGGTGAAGGACGACATCAACAGTTTTAAGGTGATTTGCGGGCTGTTTTTGCATTTCGCGATTCTGGCAGGACTGGTTATTATCCAAAACGATACCGGAACGGCACTCGTCTTTTTGTTCATGTTTTTGATGATGCTGTTTGTTGCGGGAATTTCCTACAAATATGTGTTCATTGCTGCGGGCGGCCTGGCGGCGATGCTGCCGCTGGTTTGGTTCTTGCTTGCGGATTACCAGAAAAACCGTATTCTTGTATTTTTAAACCCGGAGCGGGACGCAAAGGGCGCGGGGTTTCAGGTGCTGCAGTCCAAAATTGCGATAGGCTCCGGCGGTTTTATGGGGAGGGGCTATTTGCAGGGGCCTCAGAACCAGCTGGCCATGCTCCCTGAAAAAGACACGGACTTTATCTACGGCGTTGTTGGAGAAGAGTTTGGGTTCATTGGCGCGGTTTTGGTGCTGTTTTTGCTGGTGCTGATTATTATTCGCTGCATCTATATCGCACAAAAGGCAAAAAATGATATGGGAAGCTATATCTGTATCGGCGTAGCCGCGATGTTCACGTTCCACACCTTCGAAAATATCTGTATGTGCATGGGCCTGATGCCGGTTACGGGGATTCCGCTCCCCTTCGTCAGCTACGGGGGGTCCTCTGTCGTTACGAACTTTATGGCGGTCGGGCTGGTCCTTTCCGTGTGGTCGCGCAGGCGCGTCATTAATTTTGGGACGTAGGGCGTCCCTTTCCAAACTATTATAAGGATGAGGGGAAACGTATGAGCAAAATTAAAATTATTACTGATTCCGCTTCTGATATCACACGCGAAGAGGCGGAGCGCTATAACATCCATGTGATGTCGTTTACGATAAACATGGACGGTCAGGAATACCGGACGGGAATCGACATCTCCGCCCGCGAATTTTATGAGAAGCTGAAAACCTGCAAGGAGCTGCCGACAACCTCGCAGCTGCCTCCGCAGGAGTTATATGAGGTATTCAAAAAATATACCGACGAAGGGTATGAAGTCCTGTTCATTGCCATATCCTCCAATGGCAGCGGCATCTACAACAGCGCGAATATCGCAAAGGGTATGGTGCTGGATGAAAACCCGGACGCTGTCATCGAGCTTCTGGATTCCCGGCGTTTTGCTTATATTTATGCTTACGCCGCAATTGAAGCCGCTCGCCTCGCGGAGCAGGGGGAGGATATTGAAACTATTAAGCAGGCGGTTACGGAGTTGTTAGACAGCTACGACGTTTATATTATCGCGCAGTCGCTGGAGTACCTTGAAAAGGGCGGCAGAATCAATAAGGCCTCCCTCGTGTTCGGAAACTTGCTGGACATCAGACCTCTGCTTTCTATCCGCAATGGCCTGATTGAAGCGATCGACAAAATCCGCGGCAGCAAGAAAATCGTGCAGAAGCTGTTCCGGAAGCTGTCTGAAAACGGGTATGACCAAGCAGGCAAAACCATGATTATCGTCCAGGGAGATATGGAGGCGGAAGCGCTTGAAATCAAAGCACTGATAGAAGAAAACCTGAAGCCAAAGGAGATTATCCTGCGCGACGTCGGCCCCACCATCGGGACCCATATCGGTCCGGTGCTGGGTGTGTTTTTTAAGATAAAATAGCCCCGATAGACTACAAAACCTGGGCTGGCATAAGGCAAGCTTTGCCCGTAGGGGCTTAAATGGGCGAGGGTTCGGAAATACCGCCTTAATCTGTCGGCAAATACGGTCAAATATTCCATCCGATTTCACCTTGTCTTTTGTGGGAATTGGCTACGCCCAGCTCCTCCAGCCTTGCATTTAGCATAAGTTTTATTAC
>CABSKZ010000343.1 GCA_902478395.1 uncultured Eubacteriales bacterium
TATAAGAGACAGATACCTACTCCCTCTATATTGTGTACTTCCGGCTCACGGTAAAATCGCTTGAAAATTGCAGCCTGATGGCTTTCCGGGATGCCACGCCCCGTATCAGTTATATCAATTTTCGTGTAGGCTTCCCAACGAACTACGGTCACTTGAATTGCTCCCCCTGCCGGGGTGTATTTTACGGCGTTCTCTAAAATATTGAATAGGGCTTCTGCCGTCCATTTCGGGTCATGGGGGACGATCAGATTGTCCGGGCAGTCTACTGTAACTTGCAAATGTTTTTCTTCTGCTTTCAAAAAAATGCTGCCCAAAGCGGTTGCAAGCGTTTCATAAATCGGAACCTGCTGTTTATCTAATAAAATAACACCTGTTTCCAATCGGGAGGATTTTATCATTGCACCCATAAGAAAATCCAGCTTATCAAGCTGCATATTCATGGATTGCAGATATTCCATCTGTTGTTCACGGGAAAACTCCTGCTCCAAAAGGGTAGCAGCGGCCATCTTCAAATTTGTGGTAGGCGTTTTTACCTGATGGGATATGTCAGAGATCATCCCCTGTAAGTCGGCACGCTGTTCCTCAATAATTTTTTTGTTGGCCTGCAACATCTGGTACAGCCGGTTTAGTTGGTGGTTAATACGATCTAACATGGTATCATCATCAAAAATCATTCTTGGGGACGTTTCACCCTGCATCATATCGTCAATCGTCTGGCACACATCATCCGTAAAATGAGCCAGCCGGTTTTGTAAAACTCTGACTAAGATAAATGCCCATATAGATAATGCCGCAGCAGTAATCAGGCAGACAATAACCGTTGTCCCGTTTTGCGTAATGAGAAACACACCGATACACAGAACAAGGGTTGTTAAAATAACGCCTGCTCCGATTAGCTGGAAAATACCTGAAAGGGATAGCCGCACTTTTTTCATTTTGTACCTCCGCCTGTAAACATATAGCCCATACCGTAAACGGTTTGAATATACTTCTTTCCGCCTTTTTCGATTTTTCCCCGGATGCGGCTAATCGCTGCGGTCAATGTATGTTCATCTACATAGTTTTCCTGACTATCCCACAAATTTTCTAACAGTTTTTGACGGGTTAGCAAAATTCCTTTGTTCCTCGTAAAGACTTCCAACATCCGATATTCCAGTGGCGCAAAGATAACTTCGTTCCCATTCAAAGTGGCCCGCATGGAAGAAAAGTCTATCATAAGCTGTCCATCGTCATATATTTTGTGGGGAGGTTCTTTTTCTGCATTTTCCAACATGGAAAAAATCGCTTTGACCTTATGGCGCAACACGCTATTAGGAAACGGTTTTGTAATATAGTCGGCAGCCCCCAGCTCATAGCCTTTTATCATATCCTGCTCTAAATCGTTAGCTGTCAGGAAGATTACAGCCGTATGCACATTTTTCTTGATTGCTTTGCAGACCTCATAACCAGAACCGTCCGGCAAATTGATGTCCAGAATTGCCAGATCGTAAGTAGTAGACTGAAAACAATGTTTCGCTTCTGCTATGGTATAAGCCGAAGTAACTTTGTAGCCCTCGGCCAGCAATATATTTGAAAGCATCCTATTCATAGTGATGTCGTCCTCGACAATTAGAATCTGTTTCATGCACTCACTTCCTTTTAATTTTTAGTATTACCGTAGTATAACAGGTAAATGTCCGCAGAATGTTGCGACAAGCAATTTTAATTTTTTCGTTCTTGAGCATATCTACATTATATTTCTATCTGCACAAGAACACAAGGACAAAGGGGAATTATAAACTGTATCTAAAGTGCATTTCAAACCATCTAATATAGGCCGTGTAGAAATAACTGACCAATCTACGCATTTCAGGGCTAAAAATGGCCTGTTGTAAGGCTTCTCCCGCACGTTTGCAGAGGCAGGTGAATACTTTATCCTATCCCCGGCAATACCGGGTTCTAAATGCGTAGAAACAGGCAAAAAGAAAAGACGCCGGACGCAAGCGGCCACATGGCCGCCGCGCCCGGCGTCTGCTGTTATTTATTCCTCTGTGTAATGGAATTTCTGGCCGTCATAGTCGGCATCCGTCATGCGTTCCAGCTTGGAAAGGGTCTGCCGGGCCATCACCCGCATATCCCCGTCCATATCCGGCAGGGCGGCGGTGAGCCTGCTTATCGTCCTGCGCCGGTCTGCGTTGTGGTACATACAAATCAGGTTTTCTTCCTCCACGGTGAAGTGCATCATTCCTTATACCTCCAATTCGTTTTTCTTGGTTCGGGCCGCTGTCTTTTTCGGGATGGCGGCCTGTTTGCTGTCGGTGAGCTGCTTGCGGATAGAGGGCCGGGGCCTGCGAATACGCACATCCCGGCGCTCGTCCTTGTTGATTACGGCATAAATTCCGTGTCGGTCTTTCATGCCGGTAAAGCACAGGGATTTATAGGGCAGCATGGCAAAGAGCCGGTCATTGTCCTTGGTGGAAGCAATCGCCGCAAAGTGCGGCGAGATCTCCACCATGAAATGCGTCTTGTTGGGGCTGTTGGGCGCGGACAAATCTTTCAGACTGTCCACAATGCGCCGGGCCTCGGTTTCAATCCTGCTGTCATGCAAAGCCGTGACGTGGGCTTTGAAGTCGCCGGGGACGGCCCGCCCCCGGCTGTGCTGCTCCTGCCGTAAAGCCTCCTGCAGCACAGCCGGGTCATGGGGCTGGGCCTCATAGTGCAGGAAGTTCCCCAACACTCTGTCGGGGCTTCCGTCAAAACGCTGGCCCTCCGGGATGTCACGGGTGCCGTGTTCATAAAAGAGCCGGTTTGCGCTCACCGGCTGGGCGGCCTCAACGACGCGTCGGAAATGCTGCTGATAGTCCAGCTCATAGAGATTGCCCCGGATGGTGCCGTCCTGTGTGCCGGTCAGCTCCACCGCATAGGCCAGTATCTTGTTGCGGCTCTGCTCCCCGTAATATTTCCATGTATTATGCTGCCGGGTTCCTTTCAGGAAAACGTCACGTTCCCTAAAACAGTACGTTCCGGAGGGCCGGGACATCCAAAGCAGGGTCTTGTCTGCGGCCTGATCGCTGGCAGCGTCCCGCCTGATAATGTCTTTGTCAATATCAAAGTCACTCTGAAAAAAGGCGGTATGCTGCCGCATGATCTGCTCCAGTGCGGCCAGTATATCCACATTTTCAAACTTCTGCATTTATTCCACCTCCAATCCCTTTGATTTTTCCCGCGCCGGTGGCTGTTTGGCCTGTTCGGTCTTGGCTGCGTTGAGCTGCGCCCGAATGGAGGGCTTTTCTTTCTCCCTGCGGGCTGCGATCTGCAAGGCGCTGGGCTTCTCGCCAGAAAGAGGCTGGATGCACTTGATACGGTCAGCGACGCGGATTGTGGTATCGTTTAGCTGCCGCTGCCATGCCTCGGCCTTGGGCGACCAGCGGAAACCGTTGCTTTTCAACTCGTCCCGCACAGCAGCATCCGGCTTCCCCTCAAAGAAGATTTGCAGGCGGTTGGCCTCCCGGTTGATCTCCACGGTGCCGCCGTCAAACTCCCAGCCCACATAGGCCGCCTCCTTGTGCCGGGTCAATTCCTCAATCCGGCCCTTTAACCGGCGTATCTCGGCGTTGTTGTTGGAGAGCTGCCACGACTGAAACGGCTTTTTCTCATAGTGCCAGCCCGACGCCATATCCGCTTTCAGGTTTTCAATGCCTCTTTCGGTC
>CABSKZ010000344.1 GCA_902478395.1 uncultured Eubacteriales bacterium
GCTCGGAGATGTGTATAAGAGACAGTATATACTATGTCCAACAAAGGGGTGATAGCATATGTCCCATTTTGCAGCTTTGGTTTTCCGGCAGGTCCTTCTATGGTCCTGCCTTTTTTGTTTCTTACACCGGCAGGGGGTGATTCCCTTGCACTGTTAACCGGTCTTTATTCCGTTACTCGGACTTCCCAGGTATGACATCTAAATCGAATGGAGGAAAAACGTATGAAAAAGTCAGTATCATTGTTTTTGTCACTGGTTATGTTATGCTCCCTTCTCGTCATTGCCCCCAGTGCGGAGGAGCGCCTCGAAAACGCACTCCCTTCGCCAAACACTTCATCAGAGAATACGGCTCCGCCTACCGATGAAGAACCCGTTCCGGAAACCAGCCCCGGCGCAGCCGCAAACGAAACGGCAGCCGAACCTGACCAGATTTTAAACGAAGCCGGACAAATAGAAGCCGCACTTTATAGCAAGTTTAATATGACCAACGCAATTAATTGTTCCGGCTTCGAAAATATCCCTCTGAGTTTTGATTCCGCAACTTCCTACATCGCAATAAAATGGACAGCTCCGAATATCAGTTCTGATACTGCAAACGACATCTCTTATATCATTGAAACCGCAGGAAATCTAGATACCAAGATTGATTTTGTTTCCAGTTCCGGTGTCTCCAGCAAAACAGTTTCCAGTGGCGGCCTCGGAGGAAATGCTTCGGCCGATTTCGGAACAATGATGCGCGGAACCCGGTATTTCGTCATAAGCCTTGAAAGCGGCGAGCCTGGCTCTTTTCTGCTTCGCTTCAAACGGCATGACCATTATTCTATTGATCAGGAAGACACCAATTTTGATGACGAAATTCAAGCTCAACTAGAAGCGGGCAATCCCACGCCCACAAATACCTTGCTTCAGTATCCGCTCATCGACTACGAATTGGACGTGGACTGGTTCGCATTTGAAGCAAGGGCACTAGGAAAATATAGAATCAACATTACAAATCTTGATGATATCGACCTTAAGGTCACTGTCTATGGCTCTGATCAACAGCCGGACAGCACTGGGTATGACAGCAAATGGCAGGAACATACTTTTACAAGACTCCATTCGTCTCCGGTAACCTACAGCGATTTTCAGGCAAGCATCAATACAGAACGTATCTATGTCAAGGTGGAGGCATCTAATTATAATTCGCATGATAAAGATTCTAATTACGGCTACATGATAGAGTTTATGACGCCAGACCGGCTAGATCCTTATGACGCTGCCAGCGAATCCGGCAATGATATACCTGCCCAGGCGACACTGTTGGACTTTGATTCGTCATCCACTGTTGTAATCGATGATGCAACCCTGCATATTGATGACGAAGACATATATAAATTCACAACTGGTCTGAATGGCGGTACCGTTTCTGCAACAATTTATAAAATGGATGGTCAATATCTTTATACTGCTAACATAATAGGGGAAGATTATGAAATTCTGGCAACAAGTACAGGTACCTCTGTTCTTCAAAAAACTGCCACTGCAACAAATTTGGCGCCGAACACGACATATTACATACAAATCTGCAGCAGAAATGCTAACAACGTTTATGATCCGTTTACTCCTTACAAACTTATTGTTGAAGATTCCACCGGACCGCGCCCGAACACCAGCTGGCAACATGCTCAGCTTACCAGTTTCACCAATGGTACAGCTACTATCTCCGGCTCCAGTCCCACGGCTGGTATTAATAATTTGTGGTATAAATTAACAGGAAACGGCGATGGTATTTATTCCGTCGATTGCACCACAGCAGCCTCCTGTAATATCACATTCTACACTTTCGTTAATAACGAACTAAACGAAAGCGCCAAAGAGCCGCACAACATCGAAAGTAATTCTTTCGAGATCGAATTAAGTTCCAGCGAAACTTATTATGTAAAAGTGTCACCCCCGTATCCCGCTGACAACTTTGTTTTCAACATAAACGCGACTGCCGATGTACAGATTTTTTACACCGATGTCGATGCCGGCTATAGTCACACTGTAATTTTAGCTAATACAGGTAAAGTTTACACAACCGGAGATAATTGGTTCGGACAATGCGGGCTGGGGGCAAGTATTTTCGAAACTGGAACGTTTACGGAAGTAGTCGGTTTATCAGATGTTGTAGATATCGCAGCCGGAGATTATTTTACGGTAGCCGTAAAAAATGATGGAACCGTATGGGCATTCGGATATAACAATTTCGGCCAGCTTGGTACTTCTCCTCAACAATTCGACAGAAGCCATACACCAGTGCTGGTTCCAAATCTCGGCGACGTTCAATCAGCTGAATGTGGAGGAAATTTTGTTATTGCAAAAAAAAATGACGGAACTTTGTGGTCATGGGGTGATAACTCCTGCGGCCAGCTAGGTATCGGAAGCGATGCGGCATTTGTCTATAGTCCAACTCAAATTCCAGCGATACCGGAAATGACATCCGTTGCTGCAGGTTCCTGGCACGCCATTGCTTGCAATGCAGAAAAAATATACACTTGGGGTTCTATTGATAATGGTAACAACGTATCAAATACCCCTGTCGAGGTTCAAATTGATAATAGCATCTACTCTCCCATCCGTGTAGCAGCCGGAGTAAATTTCTCTATTGTAACAGATGGATGGAATACCTATTCTTGGGGGGATAACTATTATGGTCAACTTGGTGACGGAACTACAACTAGCCGGTATACCCCTTCATTAATACCCTCTACCTATGAGTTTGTTGCATTATCTGCAGGGTATGATTATGTAATTGCTTCTACACACGCTGTTGAGGGAAAAATAGTTGTAGGTTGGGGCGATAATTCAGACGGCCAACTCCAAAATGAATTAAGCGCTGTATTAATACCAACTCAAATCGGTACTTATTCAAATGTATCCGAACATATAGGCGCAGGCGGGCAGCATATTGTTATCTTGTATGACAATGGCACAATAGAAACTTGGGGGGATAATTCCAGCGGCCAGCTAGGAAATGGTACGGTAGGCAATTCTTAATTTTTTACGCGGGGCCGTACATTGTACGGCCCTTCCTTTTATGCCTGTTTTACTCTTCTTTCTCTCCCTGCTTAACCAACTGATTACAATACACACTCGCACCAGCCGCCAAGATGCCCTGCGTCACTGCGCTAAACCCCGCCATCAGCACATCGCGCCATGTTACAAGGTCGCTCATCGCCAGCACCCATATAAGGCTTAACGCGATACCAATACCGCCCAGCAAGGCGGGTATCAGCTTATCCTTCACGGCGGACTTTTTCAGCCCAGCACCAATCAGATACAGCACCGGCACCAGTACCAGCAGCTCCGGCTTAATGAATTCCTTTAAAAAATCCATATCATTCCCCCCTTTTTACTTGTGATACTCTTCTAAATCGTCTAACCTGTGTTCCGACACTTTTTCCCGATTTTCCAAGACAGCCATATCTCTTTCCAGTTCTGCCGCGCGCACCTTGAGGTTGTTATGCTCCGCTACGTGCTTTTCCAGCTGCTCAATCCTGTAGTTTGTCAGTTTGGACGATACTATAATCCCGCCAAACGTCCCAATGATGCTCGCGCATGCCGACACGAGGCCAGCTAGTAACGCTTCACTCATCCCATCCACACCCCCACGTTATTGATTCTGCGGTTTTCGCTGGTGCCGGC
>CABSKZ010000345.1 GCA_902478395.1 uncultured Eubacteriales bacterium
GCGGCTTGCACTTATGATATAATATGAACACTTAGTGAATCCAAGTGGCGCGAAGGATGAACTTAGTGAGAATGTATTGATTGAATCGGTTTGGAGTGGGCCAATTATCGCCTTGTACTTATAGTATCACCAACGAAAAACATCTATGATGTGCCTCCCGCGGGGAATTAGCAGCGAGCGAAAATTTTCGCATTTATATTTTAGCAGAAGATTATTGATAAAACCGGGAGGAAATAAATATGAAAAAAACGGCATGTTCAATTATTGCTATAATCTGTCTGCTTCTAGCAGCTTGTGAAATGCCGAAAGAAAGCACGCAGAAGGATTTTGTTGGCGGTAAAACAATCGGAAGCTATGAACGCGCGGTTTATCATATGTATGGGGACAGCGTAGGCGGGGAGGATTTTGTCGGGAAATACCTGTATTTAGATGGAACTGTAAAATCTATTGCAAAGAAGGGCGAAGAATTTTATGCAGTAGTAGATGCCGGTAATGGAAGGCGGTGGATAGTCCCGCTTGGGATGGAGCCGGACTGTAAAATGGAGCTGTGTACTGCGTTTATTGGTAAAAAGGTTCGTGTTTTTGGGGAATACGCCGCATTTGCTGCGCAGGAAAATATGCCAGTACTGGCGCTTCACCATGCAGTGGATAGCCAGACAGGCGAGGTATTCGGAACGCGTTGGTTCATTGAAGGGGACGGTGCGTTGTCATTGTCGGCAGACGGACACCGGCCAATAGAATCCCCTGCGGTTTATATGCTTCCTTCGCCAGCGCCTTCGTTTCCGGTGCGGACGCCGACAGTGGGCGATGTACCCGATGCAAGTATTACCGAGGAAGTATATGAACAGATTGCTAATAATATGCGTTACGAGGAGGTTGTAACAATAATCGGCTGCGAGGGAGCACTGATAAAAGAAACCGTAAACAGTGAAGGGGAGATGACCCGTTTGTATCAATGGCGTGCTGTATACGGGTCAAATTCTGTCGCAAATGTATTGTTTCGTGACGGTAAAGTATACGCGAAAGCAAAAACGGGTTTTTAGGCCATAAATGGAACGTAATCACTTCGGACGGTGCTGGCCTGTTTTCACATGAAATGAATGCTTTTTTGTTAAAATAGGCAGAAAGAATCCGTTTGTTTGGACGAATAAACAGAACGGCGCAAATGTGGAGAAGCAATATCCGCAGTTGCGCCTTTTTTTAATCATAAGGCGGTGTTTAGTTAGAATGTCGCTTTAAGGTTGAGAGGCAATTTACTCATTTTTTTAAATCAGGAGCCGTTCTCTTTTTCTTTCCTAAATTGAATTAAACGCAGCTTTTTTAGTTTATTTAATTTTACTGCTGCGGTTTTATCTAAAATCATGTTTGGGAAAATTTTGCGCAACCGTTCATCTGGGTAATGCCTATCCAAAAACCGGGCGATGAAGGTGCGGGCCGGGCGGTGGTTGCACCGGCTTACCTGCCGGCGGATTGCCAGGGCCGAAACCAGCAAATCGAACACAAAAAAGATAACAATTGCCCAGGTTAATGGAATCCCTATCTGGTTTGGAATCCATTCAATCCACTGGCTGACTGTGGGAAACGTGTGCCGGATGAATACGAATCCTAGAAATCCCCAGCAGATGGAAAAAGCGAGATTCGTCCGTCCGTGCAGGTTCAGCGGTGTATGGCTGTATTCCCAGGAGACAGTTCCGAGTACCTTTTCCTGCACGAAGGAACAGATATACTCAAACAATCCGCCTATGACAGCGCTGATGAGAAAAATATACAGCCCATTGATGGAGGCAATCCGGTATAACGACAGGGTCATAACCACAGCGCCGAATCCATAGACCGGACTGATTGGACCGTAAATGACCCCTTTCCGGCTCTCAAAATAGCCGTGGCGCAAATAACACCAGCCCATTTCGACCAGATAGCCAAGTACGCTTCCGATTGCGTAGATCCATATTAATTTATACAGGTTGACCCCACTGGCAAACGACTCCATAATGACATCCTTTCAAGTGTTTTATTGCGGTGCTGCTGTGCGGCTTGACGCCGCAATTTTCATGTTTGGAAAAATCACTTTCAACAGTTCGTCAGAATAAAAGGAATCCAAATGCTGCTCAAATACGTTTTGGGGCGGTATGCCCAAATGCCGTTCAGTCTGACGGCGTGTCGCAAGGCCGGAGATTGTCATGTCGAACACCATGAAAATTGCCAGAGCCCAGGTCAGCGTCCGGCCCATGCGGTTTGGAATCTGTTCAATCCGGTCAGATATGCGCGGATAAAGGAGGTTAACCCAAAGCAGGGCTAGAAAACCCCACATAAGCGCGTAGAGCAGGTTTGTTCTGCCGTTGATATTCAGCGGCGTGTTGCTGTAATCCCAGGAAACAGTTCCAAACAGCGTTTCCTGAACAATGCTGCAAACGTATTCAAATGCGCCGCCCAGTACGATCCCGGACACAAAAATCCACACGCTCTTTTTTCCTGTTAGGTGGTTCAAACAAATTGTCATCATGACTGCGCCAAACCCATAAACGGGGCTGAATAATCCATAAATCAGACCAGTGCGGCTTTCTAGCTTGTGCCACATAAAAACGCACCAGATGGTCTCGATAATAACCCCCACAATGCAGCTGATGAAAAATACCCAAAACAGTTTATACAGGCAAAGGCCATAGGCAAACGACAGCCTGGTGTTTTGAAGTTCATGTCTGTTTCGATTCATATCGTTCTCCCCGCAAGCGCCCCTAGATTATATTTCATAGCTGTTATCTGTGGCAATAAACTGCTTAATGGCGCGTTTCAACGAGGCTAAAGCTTTATGTCCGGCGTTATATCGTTCTAAATAGGTCACCGCCGCCTTAAAATGGCGGGACCCATCGCGAGCCTCAATATCAACTATGGCAGCAGACGGCCGTATATGCGCTTGACAGATTCCATTGTAACATATTATAATAGTATCTGTAAAGGAATTGAAATGAAAAATGACGAAATAGTTCGAATTTTGGCATAAAGGAGGCGGAAAGATTGTCGTTGTTTCATTGCAACTTTTTCGCAAAATCTGTCGGAACCTGCGTCAACGTGACGGTGCTTTTACCGTTGACGGGGAAATCAGGCGACAGCGGCGCAGCGTTTGAAGAGATCTATTCAGTTGCAAAACCATATAAAACACTGTACCTCCTGCACGGAATGCATGGGGATGAAACAAGCTGGATTCGCGGAACCAATATAGAGCGGTATGCAGCGGAGAAGGGAATCGCGGTGGTAATGCCCGCGGCACAGAATAGCTTTTATGCAAACATGAAAAATGGATTGCACTATTTTACCTTGCTGACGGAGGAACTTCCGAATTTTGTCCGAGCCGCGTTTCCGCTGTCGGATAAGCGGGAAGATACTTATATTGCCGGCTTGTCCATGGGCGGATACGGCGCATGCCGCGCCGCGCTTGCAAGGCCGGACCTGTACGCGGCGGCCGCGTCGCTGTCCGGCGCTGTGGATATTGAGGCGGTTGATACGGCTAGTTCCAGAACGCCGGAAGAACGGGCAATGTTCGATTCTGTTTTCGGTTCGCCAGAGGATTATCATCACGATTTGGCGGACTTGTTCGAACTATCTGAACGCTGTTTGGCGTCGGCCTGTCTCTTATACACATCTCCGAGCCCACGAGACC
>CABSKZ010000346.1 GCA_902478395.1 uncultured Eubacteriales bacterium
TGGTATAATATGAACACTTGGCGAAGCCGAGTGAAACGAAGGGTGAGCTTAGTGAGAATATATGCCCTTGTGGTATAATAACCTCAAAAGGTTCTAATGAACGGCGGCGTTTTCCGCCGACCGAACGCCAAACGCGTTCGCTTTTGAGAACATTGAATCATCATTCGGCAAGCGTCAGGCCGCTTGCTTGCGGCTCTGCCGCACATTTTACCTTCGTAAAATGCGAATGTGGTATAATAAACCAAAAAGCGCACACGCTTTTTCTAAAGGGTTTATTGAACCAGTGTGAAGCAAGCTGATTGATGGTTTGCACTTATCATATCATCAAACCATAGATTCACTATCTGGAGAGGGGAAAAACTATGGCGAATGCAATCGTCTTATACGCAAGCAAATACGGGAGTACGGAGCAGTACGCCAGGTGGATTGCAGAGAAATTGAATTGTCCGGCGGTGAATATCAAAAAACTGACGGATGACCTTTTCGAAAACGTGGATACCGTCGTATTCGGCGGTGGAATTTATGCGGGAAAAATAAAAGGGGCGGCGCAGTTTGTGAAGCATTTTGACCAGTGGTCCAGAAAGCGGGTAGCAGTGTTTACTGTCGGTATGACCGGGCTGGAGGAAGCGGAGTATTTTCAGTCGGTTTTGGACGGTAATTTCAGTGTGCAGCAGCAAGCAGATGTCTGTTTTTTTCACTTCCGGGGCAGAATTGATTATAAGCAACTGAGTTTCGTGCATAGAATGATGATGGGAATGTTAAAAAAGATGCTGTTGGGAAAGCAGGAGAAAACGGAAAGCGACCGGCAGATACTGGCGACTTACGGAAAAAAATTAGACGGCGTGAAATGCGATGCTGTCCAGCCGTTGGTGGAGTATTGCACGCCATAAATAATCCCAAAGGAGGATGCGCAAATGAAACCATTATATATTTCAGATTTGGATGGAACCCTGCTCAACGCAAATAAACGCATCTCCAGTTACAGCATACAGACACTGCACAAGTTGATTGAACGGGGTGTCTGCTTTTCCTATGCTACGGCTCGCTCCCTATCCTCTGCCTCAGTTGTCGCGGAAGGCTTGCGGCTCAGTCTGCCTGTAGTCGCGTACAACGGAACCATGATTGTGGATGCCTCAAACGGAGAGGTTTTGTCGCTGGAGCGGCTTGACGCGGCGGATTTGTTCGATGTCAGGGAGTTGCTGAATAAAGAAAAAATATATCCTTTGGTCTATTCGTTTCTCGATGGACGGGAACGGGTTTCCTGGCTTGCGGGAGTAGAAAACGACGGAATTTTACACTATATTAAGGAACGCGGCTCCGACACCCGCCTGAGAAAAGTAAACAGTGTGGAGGAGCTATACCGCGGCGAAATTTTCTACATTACCTGCATTGGGGAACAACAGGAATTGAACCGGGTTTATGAACGGTTCGCGCCAGACAAACGGTTGACCTGCGTTTTTCAGAAAGAGCTGTACCGCGAGGAATTTTGGCTGGAGCTGATGCCCCGGACTGCAACAAAAGCACATGCGGTTATGAAACTGAAAAAAATCGCAGGATGTGACAGGGTTGTTGCGTTTGGAGATGCGCTGAACGATTTGCCGTTATTTCAGGCGTCAGATGAGTGTTATGCAGTGGCGAATGCGGTGCGGGAACTCAAAGCGGCCGCGACTGGAATCATCGCCTCAAATAATGAGGACGGCGTTGCACGTTGGCTGGAACGGAACGCGGTTTGCGCAAAATAATCGTATCAACCGTACTCAGAGCGGAATGCGGCATTTGGTGGAAATATTAATTCTCCATTGCCATTCTAAGGGTAATAAGCGCTTAAGCGCTAAGACAATGCAGTAGATTGTATCTGTTATTTACCGAAAAGCAAAACAAACGAATAAGGAAAGGACAATTGGTCCCCATACCATTTCAACACAGAAGGATAAAAGAATGATTGACGTAAGACACCCACTTTACCTAAGAAGAACGGAGGGCTTCAGATGAAATCTTACCGGAAAGAACTGCATTTTAACCTGCCGCAGAGGCGGGGACTGGTCAATATCACGCCGATGGTGGAGGAAGCTCTGGCGGAAAGCGGCATCAAGGAAGGGTTGCTCCTTGTCAATGCGATGAACATTACCGCGAGCGTTTTTATCAATGATGACGAGAGCGGACTGCACCACGATTTTGAGGTCTGGCTGGAAAATCTCGCGCCCGAAAAGCCATATAGCCAGTACCGCCACAACGGATTTGAGGACAATGCGGACGCGCACTTGAAACGGACGGTGATGGGGCGGGAAGCGGTTATCGCCGTTACGAAAGGGCGGCTTGATTTTGGAACATGGGAACAGATATTTTATTTTGAATTTGATGGAAAACGCAACAAGCGGGCGCTGATTAAAATCATCGGCGAATAATTGCCGGCGAAAGGCGGAATCCATATGATGCGAAATCCAAAACAAACCATTGGGAACCTGATAGATAAGCAAAAGACGGCGTTTATCAGTTCTGTTGACGGGGAAGGATATCCGAATATAAAAGCGATGCTGCCGCCCAGAGAGCGGGAAGGGATACGCGTCTTTTATTTCACAACAAACACATCTTCTATGCGTGTGGGGCAGTACAGAAACAACCCAAAGGCGTGTCTCTATTTCTGTGACAAACGGTTTTTCCGCGGCGTGATGCTGCGCGGGAAAATGGAAGTGCTGGAGGACAGGGCGACAAAGGAGCGCATTTGGCGTGACGGAGACACAATGTATTACGCCGGGGGCATAAACGACCCGGACTACTGCGTGTTGAAATTCACCGCAGAAACTGGGCGGTATTACTGTAACTTTCATTCAGAAAATTTTCAAATTGAATAGTGTATCATTATACAAAATATTTGCCGCGGGAATGCGGTGATAAAACACCGTTTCATCTTGATGGAGGAGAAGGATGACAGAGAAAGAAAAAATGCTGGCAGGAGAATACTATTGCGCAAGAGATGAACAGCTTTGCAGGGAACGGGAATTCGCACGGAAACTGACGAGAAAATTCAACCTGACGACGGAGCAGGAGCTGGACAAACGGACCATCCTGCTTGAACGCCTATTTGGTACGGTCGGAGAGGGCATCTATATCGAGCCGGATTTTCACTGCGATTACGGTTATAATATCCATGTGGGAAAGAATTTTTACGCAAATTTTGGCTGTGTGATTCTAGATGTCTGTGAGGTCCGGTTTGGGGATAATTGTATGCTTGGCCCCGGCGTCCATATTTATGGTGCGGGGCATCCGCTGGATCCTGCACTGCGGGCGGCGGAGCAGGAATTTGGAAAACCTGTTACGGTCGGGGACAATGTGTGGATTGGGGGCCGGGCAATTATCAATCCCGGCATTACGGTTGGAAACAACGTTGTAATTGCTTCCGGGTCCGTCGTCACGAAGGATGTGGAGGACGGTGTTGTGGTCGGCGGGAATCCGGCACGTATCCTGAAACGGCTGGACGAAATCCATACGGAGAATTAGACCGGATAGGCGGAGGCGGAAGTATATGAAAACATTGGAGACGGAGCGGTTGATTCTTCGTGGGTGGCAGCTAAATGATCTGCATGATTTTTTCGAATATGCCAAAAATCCGAATGTTGGCCCGCCCGCCGGGTGGGAAT
>CABSKZ010000347.1 GCA_902478395.1 uncultured Eubacteriales bacterium
AATATACAGAAGAACTGTTCGGTGTGGGGCATGTTTTCCGTGCGGGAACGATTGGCACATTTGCGGAAAATACGGCAATCGGCTATGTCCGCAAATACGGGGAAAAGCTTGGTAAAATGTTTAATAAGGCTGATATGAAGCGCCTTGTCAAAGGCCTTGAGGGAATTAAGCGTACCACAGGCCAGCATCCCGGCGGCGTTATGATTGTGCCGCGCGCAAATGAGATTTATCAGTTTACGCCGATACAGCATCCGGCAAACGATACGGAAGTTGACATTATTACGACACACTTCGATTATCATTCCATCAGCGGAAAACTGCTGAAGCTGGATATTCTGGGGCACGACGACCCGACGATGATACGTATGCTGGAGGATTTGACTGGACTAGACGCCACCACAATCCCGATTGATGACAAGCCGACCATGAGTTTGTTTACTGGAACGGAGGCGTTGGGCTGTACGCCGGAGGATATAGGAAGCGAAGTCGGTACGTTTGCGGTGCCGGAATTTGGAACGAAATTTGTCCGCCAGATGCTGCTCGATACAAAACCGACCACGTTCGGGGAGCTGATGCGTATCAGCGGTCTGTCCCACGGGACGGATGTATGGGCGAATAACGCGCAGGATCTCGTGCGACAGAATGTTGCAACATTGTCGGAGGTTATCTGTACGCGTGACGATATTATGTTATATCTGCTGCAGCACGATCTGCCGCCGCTGAATTCCTTCAAAATTATGGAAAAGGTAAGAAAGGGCAAAGGATTGACGCCGGAGGATGAGGCGTTGATGCGTGAGCACGATGTACCGGAGTGGTACATTGCCTCCTGTAAAAAAATCAAGTACATGTTCCCGAAGGCACACGCGGCTGCCTATGTTACGATGGCATTCCGCATTGCCTATTTCAAGGTACATTATCCCATTGCGTTCTACATCGCCTATTATACGGTTCGTGCGACGGACTTTGACGCGCAGCTGATGGTAAACGGCAAGGAGAAGGTTGTGGCTTCCCTGAAGGAATTTGAGACAAAGCCGGACATCACCCAGAAAGAAAAGAACGTTGTCACCATTCTCGAGGTCTGTAACGAGATGTATGCCCGTGGAATCAGCTTTTTGCCGATTGACCTATACAAATCGCACCACACAAGATTTGTGGAGGAGGACGGGGCAATCCGTCCTCCGCTCAACGCGATTATGGGGCTGTCTGACGCAGTGGCGGAAAGTATCATCGAGGCACGCAAGGACGGAGATTTTATTTCGGTTGAGGATTTAATGAAACGGGCGAAAATCGGGAAATCGATTGTAGAAAAGCTGAAAGAATACAATGTGCTCCGGGATATTCCAGATACCAGCCAGGTCAGCTTGTTCGACATTTAGACCGGAGGAATGCCAATGAAACGGATTTTGTTCTGGACATCTGCAGCCCTTTTGTCTGGAATTTATGCTTGCCTGTGGTTTGCGTATGATTCACTGTTTCTAATTTTTGTCCTTGCTGCGCTGGCCTGCGTGGCCAAGCTGTTGATAGCCCGGCACAGCGGTTTTGATCTGAAACCGCTGTGTTTGGTATTGGCATTTTTCTGCGGAGCGACGCTGATGTTTATAAATAATGACGCGGACGCAAAGCGTTTGGCGCACTTTGAAAATGAGTATGTGGATATTGTCGCGGATGCCGTTTCACAGCCATATCAGGGAGCATCTGGCGCTAGTTTTATGGAGATGAAGCTGATATCCGTTTCTTTTTTGAATGAAACCGCCCAAATCAATGAAAAAGTCCGCCTATACTTTAAAGAGGGCAGCATGCTGCCCGCCTTCGGCGACCGCATCACCGCGAAAGCATTATTTTCCAAACCGATGGAGGCACTCAATGCTGGCGGGTTTGATTTCAGTCTAAACCTAAAGGCTGACGGCATCTTTTTCACCGGCTATTGTGAACCGGATTCCCTTGTGGTAATTGGGGAAAAAGATTGGAATCCGCTGGATGCCATTTACCGTCTCCGTATAAAAATGCTGCGCGTCGTGGACCAGCTTTTACCGCCGGATGCGGCAGTTGTTGCGCGCGGAATCCTATTGGGCGATAAATCGAATATGGACGACCAGCTGCGGCTCGCTTTCAGCCGGAGCGGGTTGTCCCATGTCATCGCAGTATCTGGGATGCATGTCAGTTATGTGATCACCCTGCTGTTCATTGTTATAAAAATTTTTAAGGGAAACCGCCGGAAATCCATTTTGATGGTCACAATTTTCCTTGTTTTTTTCATGTTTCTGACCGGTGCATCAAATTCGGCTGTACGTGCCAGCATTATGGCATTGTTAATGTTGGGGGCAGAACTTTTTTACCGGAAACAGGACCCGCTTACATCTCTTGGAATATCTGCCGCGGTGATTGTGCTGTTGAACCCGTTTGCAGCTTTTGACGTTGGATTTATGCTTTCATTTGCCGCGACGCTTGGAATCCTGTTGTTTGGGGACTTGTTGCTGACAAATGCCACAAAGCTGCTGAAGCTGGAAAAAAAGGACACGAAGCTAGCAAAGCTTGGAAAGAACCTGGTTTTGATGATCACAACGTGTATCAGTGCGCAAGTGTTTACGATTCCGGTTGTGGCATTTCATTTTCAGGAAGTTTCGCTTTGGGCTGTTATTACGAATCTGTTTGTTGTACCACTCGTTCCGGTTGTTATGACTGCCGTATTTTTCCTGTGTGTTTTAGGCTTAATATGGCTTCCAATTGCTGTACCTGCAGCTGGATTTACCTATATGTTAATTCAGCTCATTTTGGCAATCGTCTATTTTTTTGGCTCCCTCCCGTTCGGCGTGCTGGCCTTTGGAGAAGTTTCTGCTTTTTTTCTGCTGGTTTATGGCCTCGCCGTGCTGACAGGTGTATTCCTGTTGAAGCATAAAAGAGGGGTCTGGGTCTTTGTGCCATCTGCCTCCATTTTAGCGCTTCTGGTTCTTTGCGGGACGTTTATGGCACTGTATGCCGAGGTGGCACAGGTTATCTTTATCAATGTAGGACAAGGCGATTGTTCTCTGATTAAGCTTTCCGGGAATCGAGATATTCTGATAGACGGGGGCGGTACACCGAGCTATCAGTCGGACAGGGATATTGGGCATTCTGTCGTCCGGCCTTACCTGCTGCAGCATGGCGTGACAGACATAGAATATATGATTGCCTCCCACGGACATGATGACCACGTTCGCGGCCTGACGAGTATTATCCGGGAAATGCCGGTTAAAAATCTGATTCTTTCTATTGATTTTGGTGAGGATGAGGCGGCGCAGGAACTGGTCGCTATGGCAAAGGAAAGGGGAGTGGAGGTTTACCAGTTTGCAAGCGGTGCGGACATCCGTTTTTCAAACACAATCCGTCTCAGGGCATTGATGCCCACAAAGGACTGGTCGGAGCGCACGATAGACGAAAACAACCGTTCCTTGGTAATGAAATTCGATTATGGAAATAACAGCGTATTATATATGGGTGATTTGGAACAAAAGGGTGAAGAATATATGTTGAGCCATATTCAAACAGATTTTCGGGCGGATATTCTTAAGGTCGGACACCATGGCTCTAAAACCTCCACTACGCAGGAACTTTTGGACGCGGTCAATCCGAAATATGCTTATATCCCGGTAG
>CABSKZ010000348.1 GCA_902478395.1 uncultured Eubacteriales bacterium
TTTTATGCTGCGGTATTATGTGGGCATTTCCTACTATAATTTTATAAATCATACAAAGGAGAGACAAAAAAGTGAAACATGCAAAGTGGATAACATGGACCTTCGGAATCGCCTGTATCCTGCTTTTGGGTGGGGTGATGATAAGTGCCGGAGCTGCTCCGGGAGATAATGACGACCCGGTTGTGACGAAAAGCTATGTGGACAGCGCAATTTCCGAACTGCGTTCCTATGTGGATTCCAAGAGTTTTTCATCGGACGGCAACGCGCAGACAGGCCTGAATGAAACATACCAAGTTGTGAAACTCGCAGACGGGCAGAAGATTACATATGGCGAGGGTGCGGAGATGATTTTGCGCAGCGGCAACGGTACAATTTTTTCCAGCGAAAAGGGCGGACTGGCAGATACGACGACAGGGACTGATCTGCAGGACGGCGCGGCGGTGCCGCACAACCACCTGCTGATCGTTCCGCTTGCGGACGGCCGAGGCTTCACCGCTAAGGGTGATGTCCTTGTTATGGTGCGCGGGCAGTATCAAATCAATTAGTATGGAACGGCATTTCACAACGGTGGAATGCCGTTTTTTGCCAATACAGGTTGATTCCTGCATATGATATGTCTTTGGCGGAGAACCGAAGGACGCTCAAAAATCTCTGTTCACTTCCCAGAAAAAAGGTAAAAGTGCAGGGAGTGCCTTTGTATATATTTACAGCCGTTTTCACAAGTGCTTGCTGGAAATTTGCCTTTTCCATACAGGCCCGGCGCCTTTTTGTCTCACGGGGTTCAGAACCAAAAATGTTTTGGAGGCTGCTATGAAAATTACAGTAATATATGGAACCATGAGGAAAGAAAAATCCAGTACGTGGCAGATAGCGCAGCAGTTTATCGGCAGGCTTTCGGAAAATGACAGCGTCAAAGAATTTTACCTTCCTGCCGCAATGCCGAATTTTTGCCGGAGCTGCTGGCAGTGCTTTGAGGATTACACAAAATGTCCTGATTATTCCTATCTTGCTCCAATTCTAGATGCGATACTGGAGGCCGAACTGCTCGTGTTCACCTCTCCTGTTTATGTCTATCACGTCACCGGACAGATGAAGGCGTTTTTAGATCATTTCGGCTACCAATGGATGGTACACCAGCCCCGGCCGGAACTGTTTTGTAAACAGGTACTTTTAATTTCCACCGCGGCAGGCGGCGGGACCAAATCTACCCTTCGGGATTTGAAAGACAATATGCGCTTCTGGGGCATCTCACACATCTACTGCTTTCGTCAGAATGTGCGGGCGGCGGAGTGGTCTGGCGTGTCCAGTGCGGTAAAAGAGGAAATTGGCAAAAAAGTTTCTTCCGTATCACACCGCATCCAGCGCGGCAGGAAGCATCACAAGCCGTCTGTCAGAACGAAAGTAGTGTTTTATGCCATGCGTTTTCTGCAAAAACATATCGGCCTGCTTCCAGCGGATGTCGCATACTGGGAGAAGATGGGCTGGCTTAGCACCGGCCGGCCGTGGAAGGCGGACCCCAAAAAAAGCAGCACCAAACAAAAAAATTTGCATACAGTAAATTGAAATAAAATATGTAACAGGAGGCACTGCTATGTTAGACGAATTGAGCGAAGATTTGAAAAAAATTCTGCTTGCGGGGATTGGCGCAGCAGCGACAACTGTGGAAGCGTCCAAAGAGCTAGTGGAAAAATTAATTGCAAAGGGCCAAATCACAGTGGAGCAGGGAAAGGTTCTGAATGAGGAACTTAAACGGAATGTGAAAAAGACGGTAAAAGAGGGCGCGGCTGTCGTGGAGGAAAAAGCGGCGGACTGCGCGGCAGCAGTGGAACGTAAGGCAAAGGAATTTTCCGAGGCGGTTCACCGGGAAACAAAGCCGGATGCGGACAGCATTATCGAAACAATGGACAGCATGAGCAGCGAGGAACTTGAAAAAATCAAGACCAAACTTGCTGAACTGGAGACAAAACAGACAAATGATGAAGAAAAACAAAAAGCAGAATAAACAGAAAAAAAATCGGGCGCGGGTGCGGGAGATTATGGAGGTCCTGCGCAGACGCGACATTTTCCATGGCATCACGCCGGAAAAAGCGCGTCTGATTCTGGAGGACCTTGGCCCCACCTTTATTAAGCTCGGCCAAATTATGTCCATGCGGGCAGATATCCTTCCGAAGGAATATTGTGAGGAGTTCCGCCGCCTGCGTACGGAAGTCAACCCTATGACGGCGGCACAAGTTCGGGAGGTGCTGTGTGAGGAATACGGCCAGCCGGTTGAAGAGGTCTTTGCTACGTTTGACGATCGGCCTGTTGGTTCGGCTTCCATTGCACAGGTTCACCGTGCGACACTGCCGGAAGGTGAAGAAGTGGTTGTCAAGGTACAGCGTCCCGGCATCCGGGACGTCATGGCGCGCGACATTGCTTTGCTGCGGAAACTGTCCGGCGTTGCCGGTGCGGTGAGCGGCACCGGCGATGTGCTCGATCTGCGGATGGTTCTGGATGAAATGTGGTCTGCGGCGCAGCAGGAGCTGGATTTTATGATAGAGGCGCACCACCTCGACGAGTTTCGTGAAAAAAACAGTACGGTGGTGTATATAGACTGCCCAAAAATCGAGTACAGGCTTACGACCAGCAAGGTCTTGGTTATGGAGTATATCGACGGCCTCCCAATTGACCATGTGGACGAGCTGGAAGCGCTGGGCTACGACATGGAGGAAATCGGCGCGAAGTTGGCAGATAACTACGTGAAGCAGATAACGGAGGACGCGTTTTTTCATGCGGACCCCCATCCGGGAAATATCTGGATTCGCGGCGGACAAATTGTTTACCTTGACCTGGGAATGATGGGGACACTCACCGACCGGGACAGGATGCTGTTTAAAAATAGCCTCCGTGCGGTAACAGATAAGGATGTCGAAGCCCTTAAAAGTATTCTATTGTCTCTTGGGGCAGTAAAGGGCAAGGTAAATCACTCTAAGCTCTATGAGGATATCGACGCGATGCTGACGAAGTACGCGGAACTGAACCTGGAGGACATGGATCTCGGAACCATCATAGAGGAGCTTATTGGAATTGCGAAAGAAAATAACATCACCATGCCAAAGGGGATGACTATGCTGTCCCGCGGGGTGCTTACGATTGAAGGCGTCCTGGAACAGTGCAGCCCAAAAACAAATATCCTGCGGATTTTTGCGAACCGGATGTCCGGTTCCCTGCTGGGTAATATAGATGTAAAGAAAGAGATGAAGGGGCTGCTGCGCTCCACCTATTCCTCAGGAAGAAAGCTGGTGGACTTGCCTTCTTATGTTGCAGATATTCTGAAAATGACCATTAAGGGTCAGACGAAGGTCAATCTGGAACTGACCGGCTCTGAAGAACCGCTCAGTAAAATCGATTCAATGGTGAACAGGCTGATAGTTTGTATCATCACCGCGGCGGTGTTAATCGGTTCGTCCCTGCTGTGCTTAACGGACATGAAGCCAAAAATCCTTGGAATCCCATTTTTGGGGGCACTGGGGTTTGCCGCAGCAATGGTTCTCAGTATTTTCTTGTTAATCAGCGTCCTGAAAAAGAAATGACGGGGGATAAAGTTGCCGGATTGCGGGTTTTATCTATAGTATTTATACTATAT
>CABSKZ010000349.1 GCA_902478395.1 uncultured Eubacteriales bacterium
GCCATATTTCTGGGACTATCATTCGCCTTCGTGCCATTTATTCACCGCCTTGAATATCGGTTTGGCCTGATGCCTGTTTATGTATCCTGCGGTAATGCGCTCTTACCGAAATTAAATCTTCTCCTTTTGACTTGGCTACGAAAAAACGAAGAGGTTCGACATTTAAAGCCTCTGTTCTGCGGCGGTTATCGCTCTCTTTAAGGAATCTCTCGATTTCATCAGGATCGTCGCTTCTCCAATAGCCCTTAGCACTGCTGGAGGATAAAATCCGTTCGCCGTTTCTCATAAGCCGCTTGATTTCGTCCCTTACCCTTCTATCGTCCCAGCCGGTAAGCTTGGACAAATCTTCCCGGCTTATGGCGTTTTCTTTTCCATAAGGGATTAGGTTTAATAGCTCCACGTTCCCACCGCCTTTCTTTTGGTTAGTTAAAAGGTAAGTCGTCATCCGAAATTATTTCTTCAAAGTCATCGTTTCTCGGAATAGTTACAATAGGCTCATTACTCTTATCTTTTTTGGATTCCGCGAAATGCACACTTTCCGCGACTACCTCAAACGCTTTCCGTTTATTGCCGTCCTTGTCCGTGTAGCTGCGTGTTTGAATGGAACCTTGCACCGCTACCAATTGACCCTTATGAAAATACTTGCAGACAAATTCAGCGGTTTGCCGCCATACCACTACGTCGATGAAATCCACCTGGCGGTCTGTGCCTGATTTTACATAAGACCGTTCTACCGCAAGGGTAAAGCTGGTAACTGCTATGTCGTTAGGTGTGTACCTCAGTTCTGGGCCTGAGGTTAACCGTCCCATTAAAATCACTGTATTTAACATGTTAATCCTCCAAATAATTTTTTCCGAACTCCCGGATAAAATCCTCTGTATCCCATTGATAGGCTTCCATCGCCTTCATTTGGGCGATCCGCTTTATGTGCAGATCGGATTCCCGGTTTTTATGTACGCTGTCGTTTCCCTCCTGGTGGCACCGGTAATGGCAGAGGGAAACCCATAAGCCTAAACGCTTTGACTTATCCCGGAATGAGCCGCCAAACGCCTCGTGGCGGTTGAGAGGGTCATAATACCCATTGGCATAGCAGATAAAGCAGCTTTCATCGGCTTCGTCCTGTATGATGCTTGGCGCGTAGCCGTTCCGGTCAAGCTTTGCTCCATATTCGTTAACCACTATGCCACTCTCTTTCTATCTGTGCGTCCATTATCCTGATTTGCAGTTTATAACTGTTGATTGCCTCCATTGCAGACTTATATACCACCTCGGCGCAATCACGTTGAAATCTCAGTTTTGCAATATCAGATTTTCCTTTGCAGACATCGGAAATGATAGTTACTGGAGTGCCGTTTGCACGCTCTTCCAGAATTGCCTTTGACAGCGCCATTCTATAATTACTTTCGGCCTCGGCATAAGCCTGTCCGCGTTTTCCAAGCTGACGGATCGCGGCGTCAAGCAAAGCGGTCTTTTCGCCTACCGCGTTAATTAAGTCATTCATTAGTGCCTCCCTGCCAGACAAATACACGTTTGCGGTCTTTATCCTTATTGGCAAGCCTCCAAATAGCAAGTCCCGAAATTTTTCTGTCCTCTGTATAGGCTATTTTTGTTACTTCGAATTTATCGTAAGTTGTAGCCTTACCATTTTTAGATACAATGGAAATTTCAGAGGACGGAATCCAAATAAATGGAGCCGTGTAAAGTTCCCGGCCAATGCCCCAATTTACACAAGCCCGCTTAAAGCTGTCAGAGGCTTCGCCTTTTTCTTTTTCAGCTTGACTTTCTGCACCCGCATCATCCTTCCATACCCATTCACTATCAATCTTGATACCAACAGAACAGAATAAATTCCCCTTACATTCATAATGCCTGCGCTGCCAGTTTCCCAGGCCAATTGTAGTGTCTAAGATATTCATATCGACACGGGCGTCTTTATATAGAAGCAGGGAACAGCCGGATTCTTTAACTTGAGCTACTCTCACGTCAATTTCATCAGCTTTCAACAGTCTGAATTCCATTTGCTACCTCCAATTTTCTGATCGGACAGTTCCACCCAATAGAATCTCTAGGGCTGGCCATTTCCTCATGAGTAAGGTCACATTCAAAATGCCGTTTCATGTTCATAAAACTATGATTACACCACTCGCAGCACTCCAGACCGTTTATAAATCTGATCTCTATGGGGACAGTGTATCGGGTGAATTCAACTATTTCTTTGGTAGGCATAACATACCTCCTTCAGCCACTCCTGGGCTTCGTATTCCGGGCTTTTATCTGTTTCCGGTTCCTCGTTATCGGTATCATACAGGTACTCAAATTCCGCGCGGGAGAGGCCGTTATCAAGGGTTTTCATTTTTACTCACCTCTAAGGTGTAGGATTCGTTATCAAGTGTAAATTCAAATTCGATCGGCTTATACAAAATCCCAGGGGTGCGATTGAACTTTGCGGCCTTTAGTCCTTCACAATCGTTATCTTTGATTAGGGCTAGCAACTCATGATAAAATTCTAATATGTCCATTTGACAAACCTCCTGTTTTGGTTTAAAATATATTTAATGTATTTTTTCTTGCCGCTCTTCGTGATGCCAGTCGCGAGGGCGGCTTTTCTTTTGCCCATTCAAAGCCTTTTTAATGTCTTTCGCCTCAGTATATGGGCCGTAGTGATTAACACAATCTGAAAAACGGCAGTGAAAGCAGTCTTTGTCACAGATGGATTGTTTCATTTCCATAACTCACCTCTCTTATGTACCGGCTCCTTTTCTTCTTTAAAGCGTTCCTCAGCTTCCGGTTCCGGTACCGCTCGGCCGATATATGCCGCTGTGAATACGGCGCTCCATACCGCCAGAACGATAAACGCCACCGTCATTTCTGTGCTCATGTGCTTGTCCTCCTTTATGGTTTTACGCCTCTTTAAGAGATTTACGCCATGCAATGCACCGACCCATTTTTGCGCCGTCGGATTTTCTCTGAAAATATGGGTTATGGTAAAATCCGCTTTTGTCATAGGTATAAATCGCATAGCAAATACAAGGCTGGCCGTCCATATCCTCATAGAGAAGTTCAATCTCCTCATCAAAAAACTCACATGGCATTTTTGCACCTATCCAAATGATGTTCCAGCCGTCCCGATCCACTATTTTCCGAACTCTTTCTATGTCGTCTGCGTTCATGTGCTTGTCCTCCTTTATGGTTTTATTACTTGTGGTTCATTCCAAACAGAACCATTAACACCGCAATATTCCATTAATGATTCTTTAGGAATAAACCATCTTTTCCCGCGCCTAACGGCTTTGATTTTTCCCTCCCGGCAAAGACGTGATACGGTTTTTTACATATTCACCGGTGATATCTGCGGCGATTTCTGTGGTTAAGACGATGGGAACGTCACACCAATCACGATAGATTTTCATTTGTTTCTCCTTTCCGCCGCCTGAGTGCGGCTATTTTATTTTGGTTTGATTGCCTGTCCTCCCAATGAGTGGTAAAATGTCAATAGGGAGGAGGTGAGTAAAGCATGTTTGAATTTTTTACAATATCAGATTGGATTCAGTTTATAGGGGTTATGGTGTCGTTTGCAGTTGGCATAGC
>CABSKZ010000350.1 GCA_902478395.1 uncultured Eubacteriales bacterium
AAATTGTACCAATTTTCCGTCTTGTAGTCAAATACTGAAATCTAACAATTAGAGAACCATAAGTTTAAATATATAATTAAGTATTTTTTGACAAAATTGTATGACGAAACAGAATTAAATCTTAAAGCAGAGACAGTTTGTTTTCGTACGCTGAGCGGCCTTTTCAGCTTGGTGAAGACAATACATACAAAAACAGAGATGGCATACATTTTATAATGAATGGTGTTTTTGATTTGAACTAGGAGGATGAATGTGGACGCAATAGCACAAAGGCTGAAACAGGAATTCGAATTAAAGGAATTCCAGGTAACGAATACAATCACGTTAATTGATGAAGGCAATACAATACCATTTATCGCCCGATACAGAAAAGAAAAAACGGGTGAGCTGGACGATCAACTATTGAGGCAGTTTGCGGATCGTCTTGCCTACTTACGGAGTATGGAGGAGCGCCGCCAGGAAATCCTCCGCCTAATTGCGGAACAGGATAAACTAACCGAAGAACTGGAAGAGAGCATCCGTACCGCACAAACGCTGACAGAGCTGGAGGATATCTACCGTCCGTACCGTCCAAAACGCCGAACTCGTGCAACTATCGCTAAGGAGAAGGGGCTGGAACCCCTTGCGGAACTTATTTTTCAACAAACAGCAATCGATGATTTTGAAGCTGCCGTGTTGAAATTTTTAAATCCTGAAAAAGGCGTCGAGAATACTGAACAGGCGGTTTCGGGAGCTATGGATATCATTGCGGAAGGCATATCAGACAATGCTGATTACCGGAAGGCTATTAGGAACCTGACTATGAAGAATGGACTATGCGTTTCAAAAGCGGCAAAGGAGGAGGACAGCGTTTACCGTCTCTATTACGATTTTAAAGAGCCGGCTGCTAAAATAGCCAATCACCGGATTTTGGCTATTAACAGGGGAGAAAAAGAGGGCTTTTTAAAGGTATCCATCGAAATGGATGAACAGCTTGTACATCAATATCTGCTCAAACAGGTGTTAAAATCTCCGGCAACTGTGACAACTGGTTACGTTGAAGAGGTGGTAAAGGATGCCTATAAAAGATTGATTGCACCATCGATTGAGAATGAAATCCGTTCTGAATTGACTGAACGGGCTGGCGAAGCGGCAATTCAACTGTTTTCAACCAATTTGCACAGTCTTCTGCTCCAGCCGCCAATAAAGGGAAAGGTGGTTTTGGGGCTGGACCCTGCTTATCGGACAGGCTGTAAAATAGCAGTTGTGGACGAGACGGGAAAGGTGCTTGATACAACCGTCATTTATTGCACCATGGAGCATCATGATAAGGACAAGGCAAAGAAAGCCATTATCAGACTGATTGAAAAGGATAACGTCGATATTATATCGATCGGCAATGGAACCGCTACCAAGGAATCAGAGATATTCATTGCGGATGTAATACGTTCCCTTGACCGCGAAGTGAAGTATGTGATTGTGAATGAATCCGGTGCGTCCGTGTATTCTGCTTCAAAGCTAGGTGCGGAGGAATTTCCAGAATACGATGTTGCGCTTCGCAGCGCGGTTTCAATCGCACGCCGGTTGCAGGATCCGCTTGCGGAACTGGTAAAGATTGATCCGCAGTCCATTGGAGTTGGGCAGTACCAGCACGATATGAATCAAAAGCGGCTGGGAGAGGCTCTGAATGGAGTAGTTGAAGACTGCGTAAACAGTGTAGGGGTTGATCTGAATACGGCTTCGGCACCGCTTTTATCACACATTGCGGGCATCAATGCCGCTATCGCGAAGAACATTGTGATATACCGGGAAGAAAACGGGAAATTTCAAAACAGAAAGCAGCTCCTGAAGGTTGCAAAGTTAGGGAAAAAAGCATTTGAACAGTGTGCCGGCTTTCTGCGGATTCCAGAAGGAAACAACCCGCTGGACAATACTTCGGTCCATCCCGAATCCTATGAGCCGACACAACAGCTATTGCTGCGGATGGGAACCAATATGGACAGTATCCGAAAAGAGCCAAACCAGTTTCGTGAAAAAATGAAGCAGGAGAATCTAAATAGATTGGCTGAGGAACTGGGCCTTGGCGTACCGACCCTGCGGGATATTATAGACGCCGTGCTGAAGCCCGGACGTGACCCGCGTGATGAGCTTCCCAAGCCGGTGCTGATGAGCGAGCTGTTGTCGATAGAAAATCTCAGCGTTGGAATGGTTCTAACCGGAACGGTCCGGAATGTGATTGATTTTGGCGCGTTTGTCGACATTGGTGTACACCAGGATGGGCTGGTACATGTTTCACAAATCAGCAACAAATTTATTAAACATCCTATGGAGGTTCTCCATGTCGGAGATGTTGTGAAGGTAAAAATTATAGATCTGGATGTCCCTAAAAAAAGGATATCTCTAAGCATCAAAGAGGCATAAAACAGCGGGTTTCGTTGTTTTTATGCAATGTTACTAAATTATCAGAAAAATTTTTGGTTAAAAATCGACTACCATTTGCCAGATATTTATGGTATTATATTCATAGTGAATTAAGTAGATTCTTAGGGAGGTAATTTAAGGATGGCAAGTTTAAGTCTGAAAGGCATATACAAAAGATATGCCGGTGGCGTGACTGCTGTATGCGATTTCAATTTAGATATTGAAGACAAAGAATTTATCGTCTTGGTCGGTCCTTCCGGCTGTGGTAAATCTACAACGCTTAGAATGATCGCCGGGCTGGAAGAAATCTCTGAGGGTGAATTGTACATCGGGGACAAAATTGTAAACGATGTTGCCCCGAAGGACAGAGATATCGCGATGGTGTTCCAGAACTATGCGTTGTATCCGCATATGACGGTATATGACAATATGGCATTCGGTTTGAAGCTCCGTAAAATGCCGAAAGCGGATATTAAAAAGAGAGTGGAAGAAGCTGCTAGAATCCTCGATATCGAACATTTGCTTGACAGAAAGCCAAAGGCTTTGTCCGGCGGTCAGAGACAGAGGGTTGCACTGGGGCGTGCTATCGTCCGTGAACCAAAAGTCTTCCTGATGGACGAACCGCTGTCCAACTTGGATGCGAAACTTCGTGGCCAGATGAGAACGGAAATCAGTAAATTACATAAGAGATTGCAGACCACGTTCATCTACGTTACCCATGACCAGACAGAGGCTATGACGATGGGTAGCCGTATCGTTGTTATGAAGGATGGTTTCATCCAGCAGATCGATGCGCCGCAGGTACTGTATGATAATCCTTGCAATATGTTTGTTGCAGGATTTATCGGAAGCCCCCCAATGGACTTCATTGAAGCCAAATTAAGTAAAAAAGATGATGGAATGTATCTGGAATTTGGAAGCTCTTCTGTTAAACTGCCGGAAGGTAAAGCGCAGAAGCTGGAAGGTTCTGAATATATCGGCAAAACAGTTGTTATGGGTATTAGACCGGAGAATATCCATGATGAAGAAGCGTTCCTGTCTCAGTATCCGGAAACAACGGTCAATGCGTCTGTTGAAGTTACTGAGTTGATGGGTGCGGAAACCTATCTGTATCTGAATATCGAAGGTTCTTCTTTCATTGCAAAGGTTAACCCGAGAACGACCGCAAAAGCGGGAGATAAAATTA
>CABSKZ010000351.1 GCA_902478395.1 uncultured Eubacteriales bacterium
TCTCCCTGCCGGCGCGTATGCCGACACAGATTTTCCGGATCTTGCAAAGGAACACTGGTCCTACCAGAATGTGCAACAGCTGGTTGCGGACGGCACAATATCCGGTTATGAAGACGGAACCTTTCAGCCGGAGGGCATCGTAACCCGGGCGGAATTTGTAAAGATGATCGGCAAAGGCCCTGACCGCTACGACAAAGATTTTACTGACGTTCCATCTACACATTGGGCATATGAATATGTCATGTACGCCGGAATGGATGGTGTCGGCAGCAGCTTCAACCCGTCCACGCCGATAACGCGCGAGGACGTTGCGGGCCTCCTATGGAAGCGCGCCGGCTCCAGAATGGATATCGTCGCACCTTCCATCGTGACAAACCAAAGCGATTCCAAAAAAAATGCGGTCGCCTGGGTTTACCAGTACGGCATTATGAACGGCGACGACGGGGTACATCTCCGCCTGAAAGACAGCCTGACCAGAGCGGAAGCCGCCGCCTTGATTGTCCGTTCCCGGGCGGTAGACGGCAACTCAGCGCAAATTAACTTCGCTGACAAGGCGGACGCAAAAATTTTGGAGCGCGTCTATACCACCTTAAACCTGTTCGACGCGCCCTATTCTGCCGACGAGACCATATCCTTTGGCGAGATGGCACGCGCCGCTCTCCGAATCGGCACACAGCAGCGGAATCTGACATATGTCGGTTTGCAGCCGGAAACGCCGTTTGAACACGAGTATGTGAAAGAAGCTACAGCGCTTGCAAACCTTTGCCTGGAACGGGACAAAATAACTGCAGAATATATTAACGCACCCGCTACGCTCGGCGACACAGTTGCTGCCTTTGCTTACAACCTTATTGTCCGCAAAGTAAATAACTATGTCAGCTTCGGCGATAAAACGGAAGGCTATAACGGAAAAATGAGCGACAAGGCGAATATGATGCTCACCTTCGCGGAAAAGAACGGCGTTGTTATCCGCGCTGGCTCCATGTCTGACCAGCTCTCCACTCCGATTACCCGCAGAGAGGCCGCTGCCCTCCTGCTTCAGCTTGACAACATTGTAGGGACGCAGACTGACACGACTACTGACATCCGCGAGCTGGGCCATATCAACAAAAAGTTTGACCATAAAGTCGATTTCTTCGGCACCCAGTATCCCGATTTTGCACTGACTTTGGCTGACCTGCCGTCCGTTGTCTATACGGAAGCCTTCTCTAAAGTGAACGACAACGCTAAGACACCAAAAGAAACGTATGAAACCGCGAGGGAATACGACTTGATTTTCATGGGAATGGTACAGGAGCTTCAAGGAAGCATAAAGAAGGATAAAGGCGCGGACATCCGCTTTACCTACTATCCTTCTCTGGTTGCGAACAACGGAAACGGCTATACGCTGCGCCTAAAGGCGGAGGTCGTTGAAATGACTGGCACCAAGGCCTTCAACGAGGTTCTTCCCGCTTCCGGTACGCTGGCAGAAGGAAAGACCATGAGCAAAGGAGATACCTTCTTTATCGACCTAATGACGGGCGGCCCTCTGACTAATATCGAAATGACCAGCGCAGATATGAAAACAGATAAAATTATTTTTATCCGCTAGCACTATCGCAAGAATAACCGCTTTAAGGTATGTATCCTAAATGGCCGATTTAAGGTACACGGCAGTTTATTACCCTGCCACCCATTGTGATAATAAAACAGACTGACAGCAACCGCACTGCGGTTGCTGTTTTTTATAAAAACACCGAAATCATATGCTTTCATCTTCATGCTCAACATTGATAGACGCTTCCGGCCCTCAGATTTTGTCGAAAAGTTTTTATAGTTCGACAAAAAGACTTATAAAACTCCGAAGGATTGTCCATACTAAAAGCAGAATAATATACATGGTAAATATTGTATATCAGCACACGAGAGGAGGACTTGCCTTGCAGGTAATTTTAAAAAAGAACGGCCGAACGCTGATAGCCCAGTTAATTGGCGAACTGGACCACCACAGCGCGGCCGAGGTGCGCGAAACACTGGAAAATGCAATCAAAAGCAAAGCGATTCAAAATCTGATTTTCGATTTCAGCAAACTGAATTTTATGGACAGCTCCGGAATCGGGGTTATCATAGGGCGGTATAAGCTGATTAAAGCTCTGGGCGGCACCGTAAATGTCGTATGCGCAAACAGGCAGATGGACAGGCTTATGACCATGTCCGGCCTGAAAAAGCTAATCGACGTTTACAGCGATTTGGACCAGGCAATCAGCAATCTGTAAGGGAGGGAAAGAAATGAATTGTGAAAATAAAATGACTTTGGAATTTTTGAGCAAGTCGGCAAATGAAAGCTTCGCACGTGCCGCAGTCGCCGCCTTTGTGACGCAGCTTGACCCGACGCTGGAGGAACTTGCGGATATCAAAACCGCTGTAAGCGAGGGGGTTACAAATGCCATCATCCACGGTTATGGTCATGGACATGGTATGGTGGCCATCTCTTGTGAAATCAACGGAGATACCCTGACCGTAACCATTTCAGATAACGGAAAGGGAATCGAAAACCTCGAGCTTGCCATGCAGCCGCTTTATACCAGTTCCCCGGAGATGGAGCGTTCCGGAATGGGGTTCACCGTGATGGAAACCTTCATGGATGAGATGCATGCTAGTTCCAAACCCGGCGAAGGTACAACGGTAATTATGAAAAAGCGAATCGGACAGACAGATGAAACACAGGAGTAGACACGGTTGGTGCAAAGGGGTGATGGAATGGAAGGCACAGCCAATTGTGATACATACGACCTGATTCATTTGGCGCGCGGCGGCAATCAGGCCGCAAAGGACCAGCTGGTCCGCGACAATATGGGGCTGATTTACTCCATCGCGCGGAAATTTGCAAACCGCGGCTATGAGATGGATGATTTGGTGCAGATTGGTTCCATCGGACTAATCAAGGCGATTGACAAATTTGATACTGCGTTTGGCGTGAAATTCTCCACCTACGCCGTACCAATGATTATGGGAGAAATCAAACGTTTTCTGCGCGACGACGGACCGGTTAAAGTGAGCCGGACGCTGAAAACGCTGGCCGGAAAGGCCAAAGCTATAGAAGAACGGCTCTCCAACAAACTGGGGCGTGACCCGACGATTCATGAAATTGCTTCGGAAATGGAAATTGACCCAGAGGAACTCGCAACCGCGCTCGACGCTTCCCGTCCGCCGGAATCTCTGTACGCACAGTATGGCGACAGCGATAAAATTCTACTCATTGACAAGGTCAGCGGCGGCGTAGATAATGAAAGCAAGCTGGTGAACAACATCGCCCTGTCTGAACTGATTCAGAAATTGCCGGATCGGGAACGGAAAATTATTATTCTCCGTTATTTTAAAGAAAAGACGCAGGCACAGATAGCCGCAATGCTCGGCATTTCACAGGTGCAGGTCAGCCGGATTGAGAAAAAAATTCTGACACAGCTGCGGGAAAATCTCTGAATATAGAAGAGGAGGCGGCCCACTATGAACTGCACCATTTTGTGCAGACAACACAAAAAAAGGATGTCTGTGGTAAAATATTTACTTTAAGCAATAAACTGACATCGCAT